>DNCM01000159.1 GCA_003498085.1 bacterium | reverse complement strand
TATAAGTTGGGGAAGTTCTGGAAATTCAAAAAAAAATTTGACAAAATTTAGTAAAAATATTTATAATTATATATTTTGAAAATGAAGTATAAAAAATAATGGAAGAAGTAAGTTTCGGTAGAATAAAAGAGGTTTTCTTTCCTGAAAATCTTATTTCTATTCAGCTTAATTCATACGAGTGGTTTCTTCAGAAAGAAACGCCTCCTCATGAGAGAAAGAATCAAGGTTTACAAAAGCTCTTTGTAAAACTATCAGGAATTACAGACTTTAATGAGAAGGTAATATTAGAGTTTATTGAATACTCTTTTGGTAAGCCAAAACTTACAGAAGATGAGTGCAGGTCGAAAGGCCTAACTTATTCCGTCCCCTTGCGTGCAAAATTTAGGCTAATTATAAAAGAAACAGGAGAGATTAGAGAACAGGAAGTATATATGAAGGAAATTCCGCTTATGACAGAAAGAGGAAATTTTATCATAAATGGTGCTGAACGGGTTGTAGTAAATCAGATCCATCGCTCTCCTGGAATATATTACCAATATTTGCGAGAAGAAAACCTTTATTTTTTAAGAATTATTCCATACCATGGAGCATGGCTTGAATTTGAGATTGATGCAAATAATATTCTTTATGCAAGACTCTCTAAAAGAAGAAGAATTTTAGCAACAACATTTCTTCGTGCACTTGGATATGTTAGTAATAAAGAGATAATCTCTTTATTTTCTGAAAAGGAAAGGACAATCAACGTATCCAAAAAAACAGTTGGAATGAGATTAGCAGAAGATATAATTCTTGATGAAGAAGAGCCTGTTGCTCTTGCAGGAGATAAAATTACAGAGGAATTAATTGATAGACTAAAGGAAAAGAATATTGTTCAAATAAAAGTTTTAGATGTAGATAATCTTCTGATTTATCCTATCATCAATACCTTAGAGAAGGATGATGTTTCTAATCTTAAGAAAGCACTTATTAAGATATATTCCATTTTAAAACCAGGTGAGCCGGTTAATATAGACAATGTTAAAAGTAGTATCCAAAAAATGTTTTTCGATGAAAGATCATATGATCTTGGAATGGTTGGTCGTTACAAAATAAATAAAAAACTTGGTTTAGATATTCTCCTTTCGGTGGTAACGTTGACAAAGGAGGATATTATTGCAGGAATTAAATACCTCATCGGACTTGCCAGCGGTGAAGGAAAATGTGATGACATCGATCATCTTGGAAATAGAAGAGTAAGAAGTGTTGGCGAATTACTGGGAAATCACTTAAGACCAGCATTTGCCAAGATTGAAAAGGGGATAAGGGAAAAAATGAGTGTTCAAGATGTAGAAACTATGACTCCACAGTCTGTAATGAATATAAGACCTTTAACCGCAAGCATAAATGAATTTTTTGGAACATCGCAACTTTCTCAATTTATGGACCAGACAAATCCTCTTTCTGAAATTACTCATAAAAGAAGGTTTTCTGCGCTCGGTGCAGGTGGCCTTGCAAAAGAAAGGGCTGGATTTGAGGTAAGAGATATCAATCCATCACATTATGGAAGGCTATGCCCAATAGAAACCCCGGAGGGACCAAATATTGGTTTAATAACATCTCTTTCTATTTATGCCCGTCCAAATGAATTTGGTTTTTTAGAAACTCCTTATTTTAAAGTTAAAAATGGAAGGGTGACTGATGAGGTTGTTTATCTTACTGCAGATGAAGAGGAAAATTACAGTATTGCCTATGCAGGAACACCCATTGATGAACAAGGATACTTTAAAGAAAAGTTAATTTTCGTCCGAAAGGGCGAGAAGTTTCCCCTTGTTCCAAAAGAAGAGGTTGATTTTATTGATATTTCACCGAAACAGCTCATTTCAATAGCTACATCCTTGATACCATTTCTTGAGCATGACGATGCAAATAGGGCACTTATGGGTTCTAATATGCAAAGACAAGCGGTACCACTTCTTAAGACTGAAGTTCCTTTAGTAATGACTGGAATGGAAAGAAAAGTTGTGAAAGATTCTGGCATGGTTGTTATTTCTGATATATCTGGAAAGGTAACGAAGGTAACATCTGACCTTATAGAAATAACAAACGAGAATGAGAAAATAAGTTATAATTTGATAAAATACAAACGGTCAAACCAAGGAACTTGCATTAACCAGAGACCAGTTGTAAAGGAGGGTTCATTTGTCAAAAAAGGTGATATAATAAGTGATGGTCCCTGTATCTGTGATGGAAAACTTAGTTTGGGAAGAAATATTTTAGTTGCCTTTATGCCATGGGAAGGATATAACTTTGAAGATGCAATTGTTCTTTCTGAAAGGGTTGTTATAGACGACATTTTTACCTCAATCTATATCGAAAGGTATGAAATTGATGCAAGGGATACCCAACTTGGTCCAGAGACATTCACAAGAGACATTCCAAATGTAGGAGAGGAGGCTTTGAAGAATTTAGATGAAAATGGGATCATCAGAATTGGTGCTATTATCAAGCCTGGAGATATTCTTGTTGGCAAGGTTACACCAAAAGGAGAGAAAGGCCTTTCTCCAGAATACAAGCTTCTTTATTCTATCTTTGGCGAGAAGGTGAAGGATGTCCGAGATACATCATTAAAAATGCCTTATGGCGATAGTGGAATAGTGATTGGGATTGAACATTTTTCCCAAAGTAAAGGCGATAGCTTACCTATAGGGATAGAAGAGATGGCAAAGATTTATGTTGCAAAGAGAAGAAAAATAACAGTCGGGGATAAAATGGCAGGAAGGCACGGAAACAAAGGAGTAATTGCAAAAATTCTACCTATTGAGGATATGCCTTTCCTTCCAGATGGAACCCCTGTAGATATAGTCTTAAATCCTTTATCTGTCCCATCAAGGATGAATTTAGGCCAGATATTAGAGGCATATCTTGGATGGGCAGCTCATAAATTAGGATTTTATGCAATCTGTCCTGTTTTTGATAGTCCAAGCGAAGAGGAGATAGAAGACTTCCTTGAAAAAGCAGGGTTTTCGAAGGATGGGAAAACTATCCTCCATAATGGAAAAACAGGAGAGTTTTTCAATGACAAGGTTTCTTGTGGCTATATTTATATGCTAAAACTTGTTCATTTGGTAGAAGACAAAATTCATGCCCGTTCAATTGGACCATATTCATTAGTTACTCAACAGCCTTTAGGTGGAAAGGCACAGTTTGGAGGACAGAGATTTGGGGAAATGGAGGTTTGGGCATTAGAGGCATACGGAACATCCCACATTCTTCAGGAGCTTCTTACTGTAAAAAGTGATGATGTTATAGGAAGGACAAAGGCATACGGTGCAATTGTGAAGGGCGAAAATGCAAAGCCACCTGGGATTCCTGAGTCATTTAAGGTTCTTACTTATGAACTTAGAGGATTGGGTTTGGATATTAATGTATTGGATGAAAAAGGAAGGATTATAGATATAAACTCTATATTTGAAGAAAAAGAGGATGTATTTACTCCATTTGGAAGGAGAGAGTGATGGAGGATAATTTAAGAAACATCTTTATAAAGATTGGTCTTGTTTCACCCGATACAATTAGAGGTTGGTCACAAGGAAGAATTAGAAAGCCCGAGACTATAAACTATAGAAGTTTAAGGCCCGAAAGGGATGGTCTTTTCTGTGAAAGAATATTTGGTCCAACAAGAGATTATGAATGTTTCTGTGGAAAATACAAGAGTATGCGATATAGGGGAGTTGTTTGTGACAGATGCGGGGTTCTTGTGACAAAATCAGAGATAAGACGAGAGAGGATGGGTCATATAGAACTTTGTGCTCCTGTTGCTCATATTTGGTTTGTAAAAAGGATTCCTTCGCCAATGGCACTTTTATTGGGTATTACAAATCAAGAACTTGAGGAAATTATATATTTTGATTCATGGATCGTTCTTTCAAAAGAAAAAAATATCCCTGTCAATGTATTTCAAGTTCTATCAGATAGTGAGTACCGCTCATTAAAAGAGCAGTATCCAGATGGATTTAGGGCTGAAATGGGGGCAAATGCAATAAAGGAGGCATTAGCAAGTCTTGATTTGAAGAAATTGGCATTAGAATTGAGAGTTGAACTGGCTAGTGAAAAATCGCAGCCAAAGAAAAAAAAGATAATAAAAAAATTGGATATAGTTGAGTCATTTATTAAATCAAAAAATAGGCCTGAATGGATGATTTTAGATGCTATCCCTGTAATTCCGCCTGAGCTCCGTCCTATGATACAACTCGATGGAGGAAGATTTGCCACTTCTGATCTCAATGACCTCTACAGAAGGGTTATAAACCGTAACAATCGCTTGGAAAGACTTATTGACCTTAGGGCACCCGGTGTAATTATAAGAAATGAAAAAAGAATGCTTCAGGAAGCAGTAGATGCATTATTTGATAATGGAAGGCGTGGAAAACCTGTAACTACATCTGGAAATAGACCGCTAAAAAGCTTATCTGAAATATTAAAGGGAAAACAGGGAAGATTTCGTCAGAATTTATTGGGAAAAAGGGTTGATTACTCAGGTAGATCTGTAATTGTTGTTGATCCAAAACTTAAGCTTAATCAATGTGGTCTTCCTAAAAAGATGGCGATTGAGTTGTTCAAGCCATTTATTATGAGAAAGCTTGTTGTAGATAGTTTTGTTCATAATGTTAAGGGTGCAAAAAGACTTATCGAAAGGGAATCTACTGAAATTTGGGATGCATTGGAGGAGATAACAAAAAATCATATTGTCTTTCTTAATAGGGCACCAACCCTTCATAGGGCATCTATTCAAGCATTTGAACCTGTTCTTGTTGAGGGTGATGCCATAAAGATTCATCCAATGGTTTGTTTGGCATTTAATGCAGATTTCGATGGTGATCAAATGGCAGTTCATATTCCACTTTCCTTAGAAGCTCAGCTTGAAGCAAGAATCCTCATGCTTTCAGCATATAACCTCCTTTCTCCCGCAAATGGTAATCCTTTGATAATACCTACCCAAGATATAGTCCTCGGGTTATATTATCTTACAAAGGTAAAAAGAAATGCAAAGGGTGAAGGAAAGATATTTAAAGATATGGATGAAGCAATATCATTATACGAGATGGGAGAAGTAGATCTTCATGCCTTAATAAAGCTGAAAAGAGATGGGAAATTCTTGGAGACTACTCCAGGAAGACTTATATTTAACAAGGTATTGCCGGAAGGACATGAATATATAAATAATGAAAATATTGACAAAGGATTTTTGGCTAATCTGGTTAGTAAGATCTATTTTAAATATGGAATTAACGAAACAGCAAGATTTCTCGATAAAATAAAGGATCTTGGTTATAAGTTTGCGACACTGGCAGGTATTTCCATTTCAATGGCCGATATAAAGATTCCAGAGAGAAAGAGAAGACTGTTGCAAGGAGCATTCAAAAGGGTAGAAAAGATAGAATCTGCCTATACAAAAGGACTCATTACTGAAGAGGAAAAATACAATCAAATAATAGACCTTTGGACAGGTGTAGGGGAGGATTTGGCAAAGATACTATTCGATGAAATAAGCAGGGATAGAGGGGGATTTAACCCTATCTATATGATGCTTGCATCTGGAGCAAGGGGTAGTAAGCTTCAAATAAGACAGCTTGCTGGAATGAGGGGTTTGATGGCAAAACCAAGTGGTGAAATCATTGAATTACCTATTACATCAAATTTTAGGGAAGGACTTTCTACATTCGAATACTTCATCTCAACTCATGGGGCAAGAAAAGGACTTGCAGATACGGCATTAAAGACTGCAGATGCCGGTTATCTTACAAGGAGGCTTGTTAATATTGCCCAGAACCTTGTCATATCAGAAGCCGATTGTGGAACGATAAATGGGATCGTTGTTGAGGTTATAAAAGAAGGAGATGAAACGATTATTTCTTTAAAAGATAGGGTTTTAGGGAGAGTTGTTCTTGAGGATGTTATTGATCCAATGACAGGAGAACTTATTGTCTCTGTAAATTGTGAGATTAACAGGGAAACTGCAGAAAAGATTGATAAGACAGAGATTGAGCGAATAAAAATAAGGTCTCCACTTACTTGCGAGTCTCAACAGGGTATATGCAGCAAATGTTATGGATGGGATCTTTCAAGGGGGCAACCTGTTGGCGCAGGAGAGACTATAGGAATTATTGCGGCACAATCAATAGGTGAGCCAGGAACACAGCTTACTATGAGAACATTCCATATTGGAGGGACTGCTTCTCTTCGTGTTGAAGAGGCAGATATCAAGTTTGATTATCCTGTCCATATCGTTGAACTTCCAAAGAGACTGATTGAGACAAAAAACGGTTACATTTCTTTAAGGGAGGGTAATATAGTAATTACAAAAACCCTTTTTTCTTATAATCTTTCGGATGATGTAAAACCTCTTGTTCACGAAGGATTTTGGGTAAATGTTGGTGAAAACATAGTCCAAACAAAAAAAGGATTTATTGCAACGCCTGTAAGGGGAACCGTCAAATTCTATAAGGATACGGCGCAAATTGTAAGCGATGAGAGAAGAATTTATGTAAAAACAGGGACGAGGATATTTGTTAAAGAGGGAACTTTTGTTGAGCCAGGAATAGTTATTGCAGAATTTGATCCCTATAATGAACCAATCCTTACAGAGGTAAGTGGTGAGACTTCATTTATCGATGTTGTTCCTGAAAGGACATTAAGAGAAGAACTCGACGAAAATACTGGCTATTATAGAAGGACAATTATTACAGATAGAGAAGGGCACTTGCAACCGAAGATTGCAATACTGCAAGATAGTGGTCAAACAACATTATATCACCTTCCAACAGGAACGAGATTGGCTATAGAAGAGAGAAGCTATGTAAACGCAGGTGATGTAATTGCCAAATTTCCCCAGGAGCTCGTCCAGACTAAAGATATTACTGGTGGTCTTCCTAGGGTTGCAGAGCTTTTTGAGGCAAGAAGACCAAAAGATGCGGCTGTTCTTTCTGAAATAGAAGGGATTGTTTCTTTTGAAGAAGTAGAGGGTGGAGGGACGAGAATAATCCAAGTTAAGAATGAGATGACAGGAGATTTAAAGGAATATAGGGTTTCAATGGGGAGGCATCTTAAGGTAAGGCCTGGAGACAGGGTTTTTGCAGGTGATCAACTAGTAGAAGGGCCAATCGATCCACATGATATATTGACAATTAAAGGAGAAAAAGAACTGCAGACATATCTTTTGAATGAGATCCAAGAAGTTTATAGACTTCAAGATGTCAATATAAATGATAAACATATTGAGATCATTATAAGACAGATGTTAAGGAAGATAAGGGTTACGGATCCTGGGGATACAGAGCTTCTACCAGGAGATATAATTGATAGGACTGTTTTTTCTAGGATAAACGATAGTGCAAGAAAGGAGGGGAAAAGACCTGCTCAGGCAAAGCTAATTTTACTTGGGATTACGAAGTCATCTCTTGCAACAGACAGCTTTATAAGTGCAGCTAGTTTTCAAGATACAACGAGAGTTTTGACCGATGCATCTATTGAAGGAAAAATTGATAGCCTTTCAGGACTTAAAGAAAATGTTATTATTGGTAGGCTTATTCCAGCAGGAACAGGGTATATAGAACATATAGTAGAAGAAGAAAGTGTGGCTTAAATTTATCAATTTTACCAAAAGCAGTTTGTGAGAAAAAAAATATCTTTACCAATTCGTTGGATTATAATCTTTGGTTTTGTTTATATCCTTGCCTTTCTTTTTTATAGAACACTTCCATCATCTATCTGGAAAATATTTATTTTTATTTTTCTTTTAGCTACACTTTCTTTATGTTTGGGTTCTCTTTTTGATTTGAGGTTCAAAGTGAAAGATATAAGTCAAAAAATAACTTTGCCCACTATGCTTTTTTTTGTCCTTCTTTATACAGTGCTATATTCATACATAAGCATCCTTCAGTACAATATCTTTATCACAGGTCATTGGGACATTGCTGGGTTTGACCAAGCTATTTGGAATACGATTCGTGGAAAGCCTCTTCATACAACAATGTATGGTCATAACTTCCTTGGTGAACACATGTCTCCTACTCTTCTTGTCCTTGTTCCATTTTATTTTATATGGCAAGACCCAAGAATGCTTCTTATTTTGCAAAGTCTGTTTCTTGGGATATCTGCAATACCTGTCTATCTTATAGCAAGGGATAAGCTGAAAAATAATATCCTTTCTTTATCTTTTTCTATTGCCTTCCTTTCTAATCCATTTCTTTCAAGGGTAAACCTGTATGAATTTCACGAGATTGCCCTTTCTCCTTTTTTCTTATTTTTTACCTTTTATTTTTTACAGAGAAAAACCTGGCTTCCATACTTTGTTTTTCTTTTCTTGTCTTTGCTTGTCAAAGAGGATATTTCCCTTATAATAATTGGTTTCGGCATCTATTCTTTTTTTAAAATAAATAAAAAGATCGGTATTATTACATTCGTAATCGGGATTATTTGGGCATATCTTTCTATCTTTGTTCTTATCCCATATATCAGAAAAGTAACAGGAGAAGGACTTCATGATGAAACCTATGGTTATTTTGGAAGGCTAGGTTTAGGTCAAACAGCGGGCGAGATATTCAAAAATATTGCTAAATCTCCACAAATTGCTTTGAAAATGCTTTTTTTTCCATTGAAAGAGAAATTTTGTGTCATCCTTGTTCTTTCCCTTTCCTGTGGACTTTTTCCGTTTTTGTCAGTGGCAACTCTTATTTGTATCCTTGATACTGCCTTACACTTTCTCTCTCCTGATGCAATGCAATCTATGCTTTGCTTCCATTATTCTTGTGCAATTATTCCATTTTTTACCATTGGCGGAATATATGGTGCTTTTTTGTTTAAAAAAAAGTTTAAAAATATTACAATTGGTCCTTTCTTTTTTATACTTACTGCATCATTTCTTTCAAACTACTACTTTTCAGTGAAAGGATTAACCAGAGCACCCCAGACAATTAAACCCATAACAATTTACGAAGATCATTTCCATAAGAGTATATTTTCGTTTCCTGGAATAAGTGCTTTAAAGAAATATAAGCAAACCGAAGAGAAAAGAAGAATGTTCGATGTCTTAAAAAAGATAATTCCAAAAGATGCAAGTATTTCTCCCCAAGATAATCTTGTTGCCCATTTTTCTCAAAGAGAAGTCCCTATTTACCCATTTCCAAATTTTAAGGATACAGATTATGTGATACTATGTAGTTATAGCATCGAGGATTGGGTGGTTTCATGGCAAGGCCAGGAATTATATGCAAAGGGTGTTGCAGAAATTTTCTCCGATCCAGATTTTAAGGTATTTTTTAGGGATGAACCAGATGGAGGGTTGGTTATGCTTGCAAGGAAAAAAGAAGAAGATAAAATAATCAAAAATGCAGAAGAGTTTGCTAAGTCTTTTCCAAATCTTTCCGATGCACATTTTATCCTTGGGACAATCTATTTCTATACAGGTAATTTTCATGGTGCAATAGATTGTTTTAATACTGCTTTAAAAATTACCCCAAGAAACCGGTATGCACAAAGGATGCTTGATGAAACAAAAAGGCTTATTAACCCCTAACCTCCCAAAAATTTAAGTAATAGGTCTTCTAAATTTCCCATTTTCCGCTATCTTAAATAATGGAATTAATTTCTTCTTAAAGAACTATTAACCCTTATTTCGCATTATTTTCGCTAAAGCCTTGATATTACAGGGTTTTAAAAAATTTTTTTGCACTATATTTACCCTGTTTTTTCAAAAAAATTAAAAAGAAAAGATTTTGGGAGGAGCTTAAGAACTAGATGCTAACATAAACTACAATGGGGGAAAGGGGGAGGTATCGGTCGAATCATTCTTCAATATCAATA
>DNCM01000027.1 GCA_003498085.1 bacterium | reverse complement strand
GTAACTATTCAGCCTTTAGTCATTAGCTATTAGCTTTTGGTTTTAAATCTTCTTTAATTCGTTTTTTAAGTCCTTGTAGCATTCTACATAATTTTAAAGCTAATAGCTAGAAGCCAATAGCTGAATGGTTACCAAATCATATATAATCGGCAATTTTTTCCTTTATTGGATAAAATGAGTGGAGAAAGCCTAGACAGGACTTGCTTCTACAGACTTATGGGTAAGTTACAGTAATATAAAGATTGACGAGAGTTTATCTTTAGAGTATCATTTTATTGAATAAAGCGGTCGTAGCTCAATGGACAGAGCAGCTGACTACGAATCAGGAGGTTGGGAGTTCGAGTCTCCCCGACCGCGATTAGACTAAATGGAAAATATTAGAAATTTTTCGATAATCGCCCATATCGACCACGGGAAAACAACCTTAGCAGATAGGCTACTTGAGACAACAAGGACTATTGAACCATCAAAGATGCAGGAGCAGGTTTTAGACAATATGCCCCTTGAGAGGGAAAGGGGGATAACGATAAAAGCACATCCCATTAGGATGGTATATAACTTTAATGGCAAGGAGTATGTTTTAAATCTCATAGATACCCCAGGTCATGTTGATTTTTCCTATGAAGTCACAAGGAGTTTAGCCGCAGTTGAGGGCGTCCTTCTAGTCATTGATGGCTCACAGGGAGTTGAGGCGCAGACCGTTGCCCATGGATGGCTTGCAGTCTCGCAGAACAAAAAGATAATTTCGATTATTAATAAAATAGACTTAGACAACATTGACCTTTCTTCTGTCCTTTCGCAGATTAAAACCATAACAGATGATGAACCAATCCTTGCTTCTGCAAAAGAGGGAATCGGGATATATGAGATATTTGAAAAGATAATAAAAGATATCCCTGGACCCCAAGGCGATATAGAAAAACCAACAAAAGCCTTAATTTTTGACTCATACTTTGATCCATATAAGGGCGTTGTTTTATATGTTAGGGTATTCGATGGGACAATAAGAGAGGATGATACAATTATCTTGATGTCAAACAACGCGAGTTATCAAGTTATCGAGCTTGGGACATTGAGGATGGGTCTTGTAAAGAAAAGAGAACTTAAGGCAGGTGAGGTCGGCTATATCTGTGCAGGGATAAGAAGACTTTCAGATGCATCCGTTGGTGATACGATTACAACAAAAGAAAATATAGCAAAAGAAGCACTCCCTGGATATAGAAAGCTTAAACCGATGGTTTTTGCCTCGATTTATCCTGCAGGGCAAACAAGTTTTGAGGAGCTTTCCTCATCAATTGAAAAATACTCATTGAATGATTCTGGTTTTGTCTTTAAGAAAGAGACTTCCCCTGCCCTTGGATTTGGCTTTAGATGTGGATTCCTCGGTATTCTCCATATGGAGATTGTCCAGGAAAGATTAGAGAGGGAATATGGAATCTCCATTATTGTTTCATCGCCGAGTATTCCATATAGAGTCTATCTTAATACAGGGAAGGTTTTAGAGATAGAGAATCCGTCGGATTTTCCAGATATAACCTGTATTGCAAAATCTGAGGAACCATACATAAATGCGACAATCGTTGTTCCAGAGGAGTATCTATCGAATGTTCTAAACCTTGTCAAGGAAAAAAGGGGGATAAAAAAGGAGATAAAATACATTGAGGGAACCCAAAGGCTTATTTTAAACTATGAAATTCCACTCTCTGAAATGATCGTTGACTTTCACGATAGGCTAAAATCAGTCTCCTGTGGATTTGCATCATTTGACTACGACCTTTCTGACTACAAAGAAATAGACCTTGTAAAACTCGACATTCTTCTTGCAGGAGAGGTAGTTGAGCCATTAGCATCGCTTATAAGAAAGGAAGATGCATACAGCAAGGCAAAAAAACTTGTTATTAGACTTAAGGAAATAATTCCAAGGCAGCAGTTTGCTGTTACGGTACAAGCTGCGATTGGAAAAAATGTTATTGCAAAGGAGATAATTCCATCCTTTAGGAAAGATGTTACAGCAAAGTGCTATGGAGGAGATGTAACGAGAAAAAGGAAGCTTTTAGAGAGGCAAAAAGAGGGGAAAAGAAGGATGAAGATGATTGGGAAATTAAATCTTCCCCAAGAGGCATTTCAAGCAGTTTTAAGAGCATGATACTTGATGAAATAATAGTAAAGAAAAAAGAAGAGATAAAAAGAAAAAAGAAACTTCCCCTTCCAAAAGAATTTTTCGAAAAAAGGGATTTTAAAGGGGCAATCTCTGAGGAAGGGATAAATATAATTGCTGAGATAAAGTATGGCTCACCAAGTCTTGGCGAAATTACCCCCCATTATGAACCAGATTTCATCGCAAAGCTGTATGAGAACAACGGTGCTCGTGCATTATCTGTTGTCTCTGAAAAGGATTTTTTCCTTGGAGATTGCAGATTTATTTCTATTGCCAAAACATCGACAAACTTACCTGTTTTAAGAAAGGATTTTATCATTGACCCATGGCAGATCGAAGAATCAATTACCTATGGCAGTGATGCAATATTATTGATTGCTGCCGCAATTAACCCCGATTTACTCATCCAGCTTCAAAAGGAGGCAAAAAGGGCAGGGCTTACAACGATTGTTGAGGTCCATAGAGAGGAAGAATTAAAAATTGCACTAAAGACAGAAACAGAGATCATTGGGATAAACAATAGATGCCTCGATACATTTGAGGTCGACATAAACACAAGCCTAAGGCTTAAATCATTAATCCCGCCTGACATACTTGTTATCTCAGAAAGTGGGATAAAAACAAAAAATGATTTGGCAATTTTGCAAAATATAGGTATAAATGCATTTCTAATAGGGGAAGCCTTTCTTACATCGAGAAATATACCGCAAAAGATGAGAGAATTATTGGGTTAATCTGTCACATAGACTTTGCTTTTTCTCTATCTATTGTTTTCCATATTTTACATAAACATCTATAGAATGCGTTTTATGAGGAAATGAGCGGAGAAGTTTAAATTCTGGATTGTAAGCAAGAACATAGGAAGATGGTGTATACCAAGAATTTGTTATGGTATAGACATCCTTATTTTCTAATGACTCAGGGTATAAGATATAAGCATTCTTTTGCTGGTATTTAGACAAAAACATCTCGATGCTTCGGTAATTAGGAATCAAATGGGGGTTTTTATCTGGCCACCACCAGGCCTCATGGATTGTAATCTTTGGATTTTTCTTGAAATAAAGATAAACTGGGTCAGAAGGATTTCCCCAAGCAACAGGAAGTAGAAAAACAATATCCTCTTTTTCTTTTATTTCCTCTTTTAAGAAAGAAATAGCCTCTGGTGTTCTGTAGGCTGCCCAAAAACTTTCTATGTATGTATTTCTATATGTTCCTGGAAAGGGGGTTTTTTCAAATGAAAAGATAAGACAATAAACAAAGTAAAAGGATGGTGAAACAACAAGTAAAACAAGAACAATAGCAATTTTTGTTTTTGAAAAATGAATAAGTCTATTGGTCCAAAAAACAAAAAAATCTAATATATTAGCTGCTAAGATATATAAAGGAGGAAAGGCAAATAATACATATCTATAATCATTTAACCCTTTTGAAACCAGCATAGGAATAAAGACATAAATTCCTACGAATAAAGCCAAAAAGAGCTCGCCTCTATTGCCCAAGATAAGGTGAAATAGGACAGTTATCATTAAAAACAGAAGAAGGATATTGTGAAAATATTTTGTATGGGCCAAAACAAAAGAAAGACTAGCAAGCCATGTTCTATATGGAAAAGATAATAACTCAGAAATAGAAAAAAAATGGGATGCTTGATGAAAGAATTTATTTGTTCCAGCAATTATCGTTGGAGGGGAAAGGACAAAATAAGGGATAATAATTGCAAAAGCAACAATATATGCTAATATAAAAGAAAGCCACAGAAATACATCTTTTTTATTTTTACTAAAAATAATTATGGAAATACCTACGGCTGTTATGAACAGAATGCCGGGAGATTTCGTTAAGTAGCTACAGCCCATAGATATACCTAGAGCTAAAGCAGTTATAATCCTTGGTCCCTTCTTATCGATTAAAAGGAGGGTAAATAGAATAGTAAGAAGAGAAAAGGCATTCAACAAAGAATCTACCATTGCTATTCTATCTTGGGTGAGCATATAAGGAGAAAATATATAAAAAAGTGCCGAGAATATCCCAGCCCTAAAAGAAAATAATAAGTATCCCAATAAAAAACAACATGCACAAGAGATTAAACTTGCAAAAACGCTTATTATCCTCCCTCCATAATAGGGATCAGAAGATAATGAATATCCAACGAATGCAGTCATCCACATAAAAAATGGTTGTTTTCCCTCGGTTGTAGAAATAAATAACCATTCTTTTGGGTTTTCTCTTATAATATCTGCCCATCTCATATAGACTCCTTCATCGCCATGAGGTGGTTGAAGGAGGAGGTTGGGAAGCCTTGTTGAAAGACATAATAGTTCAACAAAAAGAAAAGAAAGAAATAAAGTTTTTAACTTTGGTCTACGCGGGCTATCGCGAAGTAAAAACCATCTTTTTATTTTCGACAATGTTTGTTTTAGTAGTTGATTTTTCTTTTTCATCTATTGTTTTCCATATTTTACATAAATATCTATAGAATGCGTTTTATGAGGAAATGAACGAATCAATTGAAATTCTGGATTTTGGGCAAGAACATAGGGAGGGGGTGTATATGCAGATGATGTTACAAAATAGACATTTTTATCTTCCACAGATTTAGGATAAAATAGATAATCTGCCTTTTTCTGTTGATATTTTGATAAAGCCATTTCAACCGAAGAAGCATTAGGAATAAGATGAGGAATTTTATTTGGCCACCACCAGGCTTCATAGATTGTAACTTTTGGATTTTTCTTAAAATAAAGATAAACTGGGTCAGCTGGATTTCCCCAATCAACAGGAAGTAAAAAAACGACATCATCTTTTTCTTTTATCTCCTCTTTTAAGAAAGAAATAGCCTCGGGTGTTCCCCATCCTGGCCAGGTTCCTTCTATAATACCTCTTTCTTTTTCTGGCTTTGGTAAAGATACCTTCTGAAATGAAAAAAGGAGGTGATAGATAAAGTAAAAAGAAGGAGAAATAAGAAATATGCTAACTACAGGTACAATCTTAATATCAGAAAAAGAAACATATTTCTTAAGCCAAGCAAGAAGTATAGAAATTACATTTCCTGCCAAAATATATAATGGTAAAAAGCCATAAAGAAAATATTTATAAAAAGGATTCCTCGCAACAAGGACAATCATAAATAAAGGAACGAGTCCAAAAATTCCCAAGAGAAGCCAATTTTTCCTCCTTGTAATAATCATAGAAAATAAGGCAATGCCCATCAGTATATATATGAAAGGATGATACCCAATTGTACAACCAATAAGAAAATAAAGATTTTTTAGCCATATTTTATAGGGAAATGTTAGTAGTTCCTTGATGGAAAGAAAATAGGATGGTTGATGGAAGAGTTTATCTGCCCCAACAATCATAATTGGAGGAGAAAATATAAAATAGGGAATAGCAATCAAAAAAGCAATAATTCCTGCAAATAATGCAGATATCCATAAAGATATGGATTTTCTATTTTTTGAAAATAATAATATAGAAACAAACGAACAAAATGTAAAGCTAAGCGCAGGGGCTTTTGTCAAAAAGCCACAACCTATGGATATACCCAAACCCATGGCAAGTGGTAATCTTATCCACCCTTCTTTATCAATCAATAGAATAGTAAAAAGAATGCTAAGAAGGGAAAATGTTGCAAGTAGTGAATCTACAACCGCCATTCTGTCGTACATAATAGCAAAAGGAGAAAAAATATAGAAAAGTGATGAAAATACTGCGGTCCTTATTGAGAATAGAAGAAAACTTATTAAGAAGATACAAGCACAGGAGATAAGCCCTGAGAAGACACTTATCATTCTTCCTGCATACCAAGGATCATCAGACAGAAAAAAGCCAATAAAGGCAACAAACCACGTAAAGAAGGGTTGTTTTCCATCGACACCCGGTACAAATAACCATTCTCTCGGATTTTCTCTGATAATATCTGCCCATCTTAAAAAGATCCCTTCATCGCCCTGTGGCGGCTGGCCAAGAAGATTAGGAAGTCTTATCGCAAGACATAGGCTCTCAAAGAATAAAAATAAAAGAAATAGGGTTTTTTTAGAAATTGGCTTATCAGGTTTATTGGGAAGCGAAAGGAATTTTTTTATTTTTAAAAATATTTGGTTTAGTATTTGTTTTTTCTTTTTCATCCATAAAATCCTCTCACCTCATTTATCTTTATCTTTATAAGCTCAATAAACATCTTTGTTGAATCTATTATAGGGTGAAGTCTTGATGATGCTGAATTTCTCCAAGTTATAGGAAGAATTTTTATCTTTTTTCCAAGCTTTTTTGCAATAAGAAGAATCTCTACATCAAATGCAAATCCGTTCATCCTTGCGAAAGGAAAAATCTTATATGCTGTATCTCTTCTAAATAGTTTAAATCCACATTGGCTATCACCAATCCCTTTTATTACAAATCGATTTACCAAAAGACCAAATATCTTTCCAAGTCTATTTCTTATTATACCCTGAGGAACTTCAATGTTTGATTCAGGAAGAGATCTTGAACCTATAACAATATCATTTTCTTTTATTTCTTCTAAGAATCTATCTAACTCTTCAATCGGTGTCGAGAGGTCAGCATCTGTAAACATGATAAGATCACCCTTTGCAGAAAGCACTCCCCTCCTTACACTGTATCCCTTACCCATATTTTTTTCATTTTTGAGCAAGACTACATTTGGAGTGTCAATTCCTTGAACACAAGATGATGTTTTATCGGATGAACCATCATCAACAACGATGATTTCATAATCATGCCCTTTCTTAGAAAGGTATTCCCTTATCTTTTTTATTGCAGAAGGAAGCTTTCCTTCTTCATTATAAGCTGGAATGACAACGGATATCATTTTGGAAGATATATCTCCTGAGGCCTTCTTCTCCACCCACAAATTGTGTAAAATGCACTACTTTCATGAGGAGCAATGAATGTTCCTGCCAAATTATAATAGATCCTAATAAAATTGTCAAACGAAGGAATTCCCTCGTTACTTAGGATAATTGCCCCAAATACCTTTTTTTCCAGATTTTCCTTAAGGGAAAGAACAAAATCATTGATGAGCACTCTTCCTTGTTTTTTGTCAAATTCAACATCAGAAAGTGCCCCGATATAGCAGTATGGCCTCTTTCCAACCTTAGTAAGATAATATCCGTGGTATGGAATAAAAACATCACCTTGAATTGAAGAAACTTGGTATAAAAATCTCTCTCCTATCTCTTTATCTTTTTTTGTTGGAATTTGACTCATTGGATTATAAAAAAGGATGATAAATTGAAGGATAAGAAATCCATAAAGAAACGGTTTTGTTTGTTTTTTACTTTCTGAAGCAATTGAGCAGCTTATCCCAAAAATAATTGAGAGGCTTGCAATAAGTGGGATAAGGGCATTTTCAACACCACCGGTTATCCCCCTTCCACTTAAGCTTACAAAGAAAGAGACACCCAAAAATAAAAAAATAAGGGTATCTAGATCAAAGATATTATTTTTTGTTCTTGTTGTAATGAATAATATTATCCAGCCAACTGCAGACCCGCAAAGGATTGGCATATTCTTCAAAAGGTCGACTACAAAAAACATCATGATCTTTTCTTTAAGGAGTGGCTGATATGACGGAAGTTTAAACACCCAATAAGAAAACCAACCGTCTGTCTTATGATTCAACAGTAAGCTAATCCCAATGCATATAAAAATGGATGTAAGAAGAAATAAAGCACCTTTTTTTATACTCCTTGTAAGAAGCCATAATCCAAAAACAACAATAAAAATTGCACCAGATTGCTTTGTTAAGAAACTGCAAGAAATAGATAGAGAAGAAAGGACAACGGAAAAATAGCCTTGCTGAAATACAGTCAAATAAAAGGAAGAAAGAACAAGCATAACAAATAACGAATCAACCCTTGCAAGGTCAAACCAAGAACAGGTTATCTTGAATGTTCCAAGGAAAAGCGAAGACGATACAAGAGACCAGAGTATACTCTTTGTTCTCTTTCTTGTTATTTCAAATATTAGTATAGTGCTAACTAAGGAGGATATAAACGAAACAATCCTTAATGGCCAAATCTCAATTCCAAAATACTTTATCAAAAAAGAGGAAACAAAATAATAAAATGGTGGGTACATCAAAGGAACAAAATCTACGGTTGGTTTAGTGTATATTGGAAGGCCATTCAATATGCGATATGAGTTATCGAAAACCGCTCCCTCTGCCCATTCAAGTTCAAATGGATAAAACATACGGGATAGGGCAATGTAAATATATGTTCCTATAAAGAAGATACAAATACATGAAATAAGGATATCAAGCAGTACGTTTTTTCCTTTTTTCATCAAGGGAGATACAGAATGCAACAGCTTTTGCAACTGCTTCGTATAGAGATCTTGGAATTTCCTGGTAAATATCAAGGTTTATGAGGAGATCAGAGAGGATGGGATCTTGATAGACTGGAATATCATTCTTCTTTGCAATATCTATAATCTTTTCTGCAAGATGCTCTCTTCCTTTTGCAACGACAATTGGAGCACCCATTTCTTTATACCTTAAACAAATAGCCTTTTTGTGCATTTATACTTTCCAAACACCAGAAATCTTTTTCTTACAATTCGGACAGGAGTCACCTTTTATGATATTCTTAGTTATAGTATACCCTATCCTTTCAATGAGCGATGTCTTACAATCTGGGCAGTATGTATTGTTCCATTCGCCAATGAATTCAACATTGCCGATATAGACATAGTTTAGACCGCTATTCTTTGCTATTTGGTAGGTAGTATAGAGAGTTTCCATTGGTGTTTTTGGAAGGTTTTTTAGTTTATACTGTGGATAAAACCTTGAGAAGTGAAGAGGAATATCTGGTGATAGACTGCATATCCACTCACACATCTTTTTTATCTCATCCATATTATCATTCAGTGTTGGAACGACAAGGTTTACTATTTCAAACCAGATATTAGAGCTTGCAACTATTTCACAGGACTCCTTTGCATAATCAAACTCACCAGAACAGACATTCCTGTAAAAATCCTCATTAAAGCCTTTAAGATCTATTTTTATTGCATCGACCTCCCTACATAGACGCTTCAATGGGACTCTATCTATATAGCCGGAAGTAACAACTGTATTTTTAATCCCCTTTTTCTTTGCTAAAACACTTGAATCAACCATATATTCATAGAATGCAGTAGGTTCTGAGTAAGTATAGGACAATGACTTAACAAGGCTATCTTTATCCCTCCATTCGCAGACTACATCGATGAGTCTTTCTGGAAGAAGATCATAATTTCTTGTTTCTTCTGGCTTTTTCTGAGATATATCCCAATTCTGGCAATAACGGCACCTTAGATTACATCCTGCAGTTGCAATGGAAAATGCCTTTGTCCCTGGAAGGAAGTGATAGAATGGTTTCTTCTCTATCGGGTCTACATTGATACAGCAAGGATTTCCATATGACTTTGTATATAAGACGCCATCCTTATTAACATTTGTCCTGCAAGCACCCCTATAGTTTTTCTTCAATAAACACCTATGTGGGCATTTTTTACACCTAACCCTTTCATTCTTAAGTTTTGTGTAATAATAGCTTTCCTTTGCCCACTTCCAAAGTTCAATAGACTTCTCCTTTATCGGTGTTGCCTCAAGCCCTTTATCCTCAACCTCTTCTTTTTCTTTTGCAAGGACAAATATTGTTCCTCCTGTTGCACAGATACTTGCAAAACTAACACCTAATTTCTTAAAAAAATCCCTCCTTGTCATTTTAACAAATTCCTCAACTAAATTTAATTATACCATCCATTATTCGAAAAATCAACGATATTCTAATTGAAACTTACCCATATCTTTCTTAGCTAAATTTGAATTTTTTGGTAAAAAGATCCTTTTTAGTCAAAGTGAGAATTTCTTATAAATTGCAGAAAGCAAAATTTTCCTTTATTGGATAAAATAGAAAACCTAGATAGGACTTGCCTCTATAGACTTATGGGAGTACAGAAAATAAAATCTTGACAGAGAGTGCTTTTGAATAATAGAATTAAATCATGCCAACAATAAATCAGTTAATAAGGTTGGGAAGGGAGAAGATAGTAAAGAAGAAAAAGACTAAGGCACTCAAGAGATGTCCGCAAAGGAAGGGTGTTTGCGTAAGGGTTTATACAACCACCCCAAAGAAACCTAATTCTGCATTAAGAAAAGTTACAAGGGTAAAGTTAACATCTGGACATGAGATTACAACATACATTCCTGGCATTGGTCATAATCTTCAGGAGCATTCTGTGGTTATGGTTCATGGAGGAAGGGTAAAAGACCTTCCAGGTGTAAGATATCATGTGGTTAGAGGCGTTTATGATTCATTGGGTGTTGCTAATAGGAAGAAGGCAAGGTCAAGATATGGTGTGAAGAAGCCAAAATGAGAGTAAAATCGTCCGTTACAAAAAGGAAAAGACATAAAGAAATCCATAAACTTACAAAGGGTTATTGGGGAGCAAGGAGTAAATGGTATAAGCTTGCAAGAGAGGCCGCTGTCCGTGCAGGTTGTTATGCTTATACCCACAGAAGGCTTAAAAAAAGGGATTTCAGAAGGCTTTGGATCATAAGGATAAATGCAGGCTTGAGGCTTTATGACCTTTCATATAGTAGGTTCATAAATATGCTTTCAAAGAAAAATATAGGGCTTAATAGAAAGATGTTGGCTGATATGGTAGTAAATGACCCAGAAGGGTTTAAGATGCTTGTCGAGAGGATAAAGTAAAAAATGCCAAGAAAGAGGAATTATTCAAGACCGCCACAAAGGTTACAAGACCCAAGATACAATAGCCTTCTTGTTTCTTGGTTTGTCAATTGTATGATGAGAAGGGGAAAGAAAAGCCTTGCTGAAAGTATTGTATATACAGCTTTTGACATAGTCCAAAAAAAACTAAATAAAGATCCTCTGTCGATATTTAAAACCGCTGTTGAAAATGTCCGGCCAAGACTTGCTGTTAAGCCAAGGAGAGTTGGTGGTGCAACATATCAGGTTCCAGCAGAAGTCCCAGAAAAAAAGGGAATTTTCCTTGCCTTTAGATGGATAATAACAAATGCAAAGGCAAGAAAGGGAAAACCAATAACAGAAAGACTTGCTTCAGAGCTTATAGATGCAGCAAACAATACCGGTGCCTCTGTAAAGAAGAAACAGGATACCCATAGGATGGCAGAGGGAAATAAGGCATTTGCACATTACCGCTGGTAGTGAAATCTGTTGCTTTAATCACTGGTGGAGGAAAGGGAATTGGTGCATCAATTGCAGAAAGACTTTCTTTTAAAAACAAGATTGCAATATTTGATATTAATACACCAGATACTCCAATTAAAGAAAGTCTTTTTTTAAATGTAGATGTGAGTGTATCTGATCAAGTAAAGGAAGGAGTAGAAAAGGTAGTTCAAGAATTTGGAAGGATCGATATACTTGTCAACAATGCTGGGATAACGAAAGATGGATTGTCCATTAGGATGAGTGATTCAGACTGGCAAAGAGTCTTGGATATAAATTTAACCGGAGTATTTTACTGCTGTAGGGAAGTAGCAAGAATAATGATAAAACAAAAGGGAGGAAGAATAATCAACATTACATCCATCATCGGAATAGTTGGAAATATCGGACAGGTAAACTATTCTGCATCAAAAGGGGGAATTATTGCACTTACAAAGTCTTTGGCAAAGGAGCTTGCCAGTAGGAATATAACGGTAAATGCCATTGCTCCAGGTTTTATAGATACAGAAATGACGAAGGCCTTAAAGGATGAGATAAGAGTAGAGATTTCAAAAAAAATTCCTTTAGGAAGATTTGGAAAACCAGAGGATGTCGCAAGCTTGGTTGAGTTCCTGTCAGAGGATTCAACATCGTATATTACAGGGGAGACAATAGTTATTGATGGCGGCCTTTCTCTTATTTTATAGAATGATTGTAGATTATAGGCTTGACAGAAAAAGTATTTTTTAAAATTTTATAAAGGAGGAAATATGTCAGGACATTCAAAGTGGGCAAGTATTAAACATAAAAAAGGTGCTGCTGATGCGGCCCGTGGAAAGCTTTTTTCAAAACTAAGCAAGGAGATTGCAATTGCTGCAAGACAAGGAGGCAAAGATCCTGAAGGAAATGCAAGACTTAGGCTTGCGATACAAAAGGCAAAAGAAGCAAATATGCCAGCAGAAAGTATAAAGAAGGCAATTGCAAGGGGATGCGGCGAAATTGAAGGAGGAATAGTTGAGGAGGTTATATTCGAGGCTTATGGTCCTTCAGGTGTTGCCCTTCTGATCGAGGGTATTACAGACAATAAAAAACGTGTTGCATCTGAAATAAGGCATATCCTTTCAAGAAGTGGAGGGAATATGGGTGAAGCTGGTTGTGTTTCCTGGGTGTTTAAGAAAATGGGCGTTTTAGGTATAGATACATCAAGTATAAATGAAGATGATTTATTAGAGCAGGCTATATCACTTGGTGCAGATGATATAAAAACAGAAGAATCTGAGTATGAGATATATGTTAAGCCAGATAACTTTGAAGAAGTAAAAAATGGGCTCGAGAAACATGGAGTCAAGATAAAATATGCAGAAATTGGGATGGTTCCAAATTCATATATTAAGATAAACCCACAGGAAGCAAAACAGGTCTTAAGGCTTGTTGAAGCATTGGAAGAAAACGAGGATATTCAGCATGTCTGGTCAAATATGGATATACCCGGCGAATTACTCTCTGAAATTGGATGATGATTTCGGGGAAAGACCCCATTAAAAATCGTAAAATTAGGGTTTTAGGGATCGATCCTGGAATTGCAACAACAGGGCTTGGAATAGTAGAAAGAAACTTAGAAGAAAAAAATCAGAAACTGGGATTGATAAAGACAGGGATTATTAAAACAGATAAAAATCTTCCTTATCCAACGAGACTTCTTTTGATTCACAAAGGGATTTCAGAGATAATAAAAAAATTTATGCCTGATTGTGTTGCCGTGGAGGATGTGTTTTTCTTTAAAAATACAAAGACAGCGATAAAAATTGGTGAAATAAAAGGTGTAATTACCCTTTCTTGTTCTTTGCTCGACATAGATGTCCATACTTATACACCACTTGAGATAAAGCAAGCTTTAACAGGCTTTGGAAGAGGTACAAAGCATCAAGTTCAGGAAATGGTGAAAAGGCTTCTTGGGTTGAAAGAAGTACCTAAGCCAGACGATGCATCGGATGCCATTGCATGTGCAATATGCCATATTCAATCATTATGGACGGAGAGTATTTAAAAAAATTTTCATTTGAAAATGGGGCAAGTCTATTTGGTGTATGTGATTTGCCCGATGAAGAAAGGAAGCGGTGTATGTGTAAGGTGTGCCATGGAAAGATTTAGAGACTTCATTCTTTCGAGAAACCAGCAAATAATTGTTGGAATAGTTCTTTCTTTAGGTGTAATCGTATCATCTGTTCTTACGATAAAAAGGGAGAAAAAGGGAAATATAAGGGTTATAAAAAGTCAAGAGTCAAGAGTCAAGAGTCAAGAGCCAGGAGTCAATTTAGATACAGCATCCTTAAGAAGTAAAAAAGAAAAAAAACCACAAACCATTATTAGGCCAAAGGTCAAGTTCCCAATTAACATAAATAAGGCATCCAAAGAGGGGCTTATGGAGATTTCGGGTATCGGCCCTGTCATTTCTGAAAGGATAATTGAGTATAGAAAAGAAAGAGGTACATTTTCTAAAAAAGAGGATATAATTAAAGTAAAAGGTATAGGACCAAAAATGTATGAGAAATGGAAAGATTTGATAACAGTAGACTAAAAAGGGTTCTCTTTGTCTGTACAGGAAATTCCTGTAGGAGTGTTTTGGCACAAAGGTATTTGGAAAGCTTAAACCTAGGCCTTGAGGTCACATCCTGCGGAATCGCTGCAATTGAGGGTCATAATAACCTTCCGTACTTCACAGAGAAGGTTTTAGAAAAGCAGGGCCTTTCCGCAAAGCTCCATTTCACTAAGCAGGTAAGTGGCGATTTGGTAAAATGGGCAGATATAATCTTTGTTATGGAGGAGTATCAAGCACAAAGGCTTGTTTATCTATTTCCAGAAGTAGAAGGGAAGGTCCATCTCCTTGCTGAGTATGTGGGTATGGATGAGAAAGAAATTCTTGATCCATTTGGAGCATCCTATGAGGCTTATGAGACATGTTTTTTAAAGATAAAGGAGTGTATAGACAAAATAGAATGGTGATTGCATTAGGTTCTGATCATGCAGGGTTTTATCTAAAAGAAAAAATAAAGGCATATCTTTCAAATAAGGGTTTTGAAGCTAAGGATTTTGGTACAGATTCTGATAAACCTTGCGACTATCCTGACTACGCAAAACAGGTTGCGGGTGCTATTTTAAAGGAAAAATACCATTTTGGTATCCTTATCTGTGGAACAGGGATTGGAATGTCCATTGCTGCGAATAGAATCCCTGGAATAAGGGCAGCTTTATGCTATACAGAGGAATTTGCACATCTTGCAAGAAAGCACAATTGGGCAAACATCCTTTGTCTTTCTGGAAGATTTTTGAAAGAAAAGGATGCTTGTAAAATCGTAGATGCCTTTTTGTCTTCTCAGCCTGAAGATAGACATAGAATGAGGATTGAAAAACTCGGATAGAAAATATTTGGAAGGTACATTTATATTTTAGAAGCGAAATAAAAATGGTTACCTTGTGGGTAACACAGTTAAGAGGGTAAATTTTTCTTGACAGAGGGGTAAAATCCGAGATAAACTTTGTTTTATGTTTAATGTAGATATTAAGGAACTTCTAGAAGCAGGAATACATTTTGGTCATCAAAGGCAAAAGTGGAATCCAAAGATGGCAAGGTTTATCTATACAATAAGGAACGATATTCATATCATTGACCTTCAAAAAGCCCTTAAATGTCTTAATGATGCATATAATTTTGTAAAAGAAATCGCGTCCCACAATGGAAACATAGTTTTCGTTGGAACAAAAAGGCAGGCACAACAAGTAATTAAAGAAGAAGCCGAAAGGTGCGGAGTATTCTATGTTAACCATAGATGGATTGGGGGGTTTCTTACAAACTTTGTTACGATAAAGAAGGGTGTATGGAAGTATAGGGATCTCAGAGAAAAAGAGGTAAGTGGCGAGCTTGATAATTTGTCAAAGAAGGAAAGGGCAAGGATTATGAGAAAGAAAGAAAAACTAGCCCTGTTCTTTGAAGGGGTAAGTGGAATGGAAGAACTTCCTTCTTGTATATATATTGTTGACCCTGTAAAAGAAAAGATATGTCTAAGCGAGGCGATAAAGATGAAGATTCCAACTGTTGCAATAGTTGATACAAATGGTAATCCAGATAAAATAACATACCCCATTCCAGGAAACGATGATGCAATTAGGTCGATAAGGTTTATAACTACATGCATTGCCGATGCAATAATTGAAGGAAAAAAGACAGAGGAAGAGGAAGCTGGTGTTTATGAAGAAAGACAGGAAGAATTAGAAGAGAAGGAAGAAATAGAAGTTGGAGAAGAAATAGAAGCCGGGGAAGAAGTAAAAGTTGGAGAAGAAAATGAACTTACAACTGATTAAAGAATTAAGAGAGAGGTCAGGTGCAGGTATTCTGGATTGTAAGAATGCCTTGGATGAAAGCAAGGGCGAGATAGAAAAGGCAATTATCATTCTAAGAGAAAAAGGCCTTGCAGATGCTCAAAAATTGGAAACGAGAGAGACAAAAGAGGGTGCAATATTTTCCTATATCCACCAAGGCTCAAAGCTCGGTGTTATGTTAGAGCTTAATTGCGAAACCGATTTTGTTGCAAGGACAGAGGAATTTAAAGTTTTGGGGAAAGAGCTCTGTTTACAAATTGCTGCATTAAACCCATTGTATATAAAGCCTGAAGATATTCCTCCCGAAAAAATAGAACAGGAAAGAAATATTGTAAGAAAGCAGTTTGAAGGGCAAAAAAAACCTGAAAATGTATTGCAAAAAATCATAGAAGGTCGCCTTTCAAAATTCTATGAAGAGATCTGTCTTTTAAATCAACCCTACATTAGAGACCCCCAAAAAAAAATAAATGATCTTATTTTGGAAAGTCAAGCAAAGATTAAAGAGAAAATTTCTATTTCCCGTTTTATTATCTTTAGGCTTTAGGATTGGTAGTGGCGGTTGAAGATTGGGATATAAATATTGCTGTTAGGCAAGAGCTCGTCAAAAGATGGGTTGATTTAAGGAGGGTATTATTTAATACAATAGGCGGTATTGTTCATATTAAGGGAGTTATTGTATTCACTAAAACAAAAGGAGGAGAAGAAAAAATAGTTGCATCAATAGAGGAGAGGCTTGAGACTGAAAAGAAGCGGCTTTCTGACCTAGAAAGGAGGTTAAAAAAGATTAAGGGGGTAAAAGGAGTGGTGTTCAACCTTACAGATTGGGTAAAGGCTGGCACTGAATGGAAGAGGAAAGTATAGCCTGAGTTTTAAAAAACTCTAGTTTGAGGTTAGTTTTTAATACTTGGCAGATAGAGAGACGAAGTAGGAATTTCCAAGCTCGCCAGATGGTTCATAGGCAAAATCAAAAATAAATCTTTGGTGCTTTATTCCAAAGCCTAAGGTTAAACCAGATCCCTCATCTTGTGGACCAGATTTAAAGCCAAGACGAACAGCAAGGGCATTTCTGTAGTCATATTCTCCACCAACACAAACATAAGGATCATTGTCGTTTGGTATTGTTCCATCAAGAACAACAACAATTGGTGGCAAAGTTTTTGGTAATTTATAAGAAAGACCGACCTTTAATGATAAAGGAAGTGGATCTGGTTCTTTCTCATACCTTATTCTTGTTCCAATATTTTTAATTACAGCACCTATTTTCAACCCTTGAATGTTTGGAATATAAAAAATCCCTGCATCTGCACAAAATCCTAATGCATCACTTTTATCTATCTCTCCATAGATTACCTTTATAGACCCTCCAAACCCTATATTTTCCCCCGGCATCTTCCCCGAAAGACCTGCGCAAATTGCCATATCAATGGCATCCCAGGTTCCCTTAGGAACCGGGTTATTCAGAACATCGATATCATACTTATCCTCCTTTCCATAGCCAAAATAGGATATACTAGTTGCAAAGACCCCCTTGTTTGTTGGAAAAACAGAAGACAAATAACCATATCCCAAGCCTGGTACTTCATCGTAAGGCTTAAGGAACATAAAACTTGCTTCTCTTTCCTTCACTTGGAAAAGTCCAGCAGGATTCCAATATAAGGCATTTATATCATCAGCCAATCCAACAAATGCTCCGCCCATACCTTGCGCCCTTGCACCATGCCCAAGTTTGAGAAACGCCATTGCAGTGTCCCCTGGCTTTCCTGCAAAACTTTCACCTCCAATTATTATCCCTATTACCAATATAGAAAGTATCTTTCTCATAAAAACACCCCCATTTATTTCTATTTTAAATATAATCTTTAAATTACTGTTTGTCAAGTTTTATTTGACAACTTAAAGTCTTTTTTGGTAAATTTTATAAAGTGGATGGGAGAAGGTCTCTTAATAGGCTTTGGAGAGAAAGATATCCTGTTTTAGGTCATGTTACATTTGTTGGCATTACAAAGAATGTAATATCTAAGCTCGAATTAGAATATCCAGTTCTTTCTTTTATAAAGATAAATCATAATGGTTTTAATTTCAAGGAGATAGAAAGAAAAGAAGGAAAAGATGAGGCATTGTCCACTCTTTATCACAGTTTAAATCATGTTATTAACCACTTGATAGGGGGAATAAAATGAAAATAGCACGGTATCTTGACGAACTTTACAAAGTATCCGAACAGATGGGCACAGCCCTTGAAATAGAAAGACTTGTTGAGCTTATCATGGAATCAAGTATAAGGGTTTCTGGCGCAGATGAGGGCTCTTTAATGCTCTTTGATGGACAGACAAAGACATTAAGAATAATGGTTGCAAAGGGGCTTTCTGAAAAGACAAAAGAAACCGTAAGGATAAAGCTCGGTCAGCCAATTGCAGGGATTGTAGCAAAAGAAGGAAAACCCCTCCTCCTTACAGATGAGCTCTTATCATCAAGAAGATTTGCAAATGTCCATCATGAAGGAAGAAAGATAAAATCGGCTATCTCTGTTCCTTTAAAGATAAAGGATAGGGTAATCGGTGTTCTTAATTTAAATATAGTAACCTCTGATGGTTTATTTTCAGAGGATGACATTCAACCTCTTTCTATATTTGCAACCCAGGCTGCGATTGCTATAGAGAATGCAAGATTATATAAGACAACGGTTCAGAGAACACAAGAACTTATTATTCTAAATAGGGCGGGAAAGATCTTGTCCTCTACTTTTCAGGAGGATGAGGTAATAAACACTATGATGAATGCTATCCTTGAGATAATAGATTTTGATGTTGGTGCATCTTTACTTTTAAATGATCAAGAATATGGCACATTGAATATATTTTCCCCAGATCTTTGTGAACAAGAGGCTGTTAGTTTGATAAAGAAAAAACTTATTCTCCTTCTTTCCGAATTACTTCCATTTAGTATTGATAAGCTCCATATAATTACAAAAAATAGAATACTTGCGAGAAAAAAAGAAGGTTTTAAGGATGTAGAGTTTCAATCACACCTTCTCTTCCCTCTTATTGCAAAAGAGGAGGTAATCGGCGCAATAAGCATTCATAGTATAAAACCAGATGCTTTCTATGAAGAACATCTCCATACCCTTTCAATCCTTGGTCCACAAGCTGCGGTTGCCATTGAGAATGCAAGGATCTACCAAGAGATGCAGAATCTCTATACAGAAACAATAAAAGCCTTAGCCGCAGAGATAGAAACAAGAAATCCTTATACATTAGGCCATTCGGAAAGGGTAACAGACTATAGCTTAATAGTCGCTAAAGAAATAGGGCTTTCTTCATCTAAGATTGAACTCATCAGATATGCAGGACTTCTCCATGATCTTGGAAAGATAGGTATATCAGATAATATTTTATTAAA
The DNA here is from genome assembly GCA_003498085.1 of bacterium. Lineage (GTDB taxonomy): Bacteria > UBA9089 > UBA9088 > UBA9088 > UBA9088 > UBA9088. Next base: position 6,664 of record DNCM01000027.1, on the reverse strand, counting down.
ACCTGGAAAGCTTACAGAGGAAGAGTTTGCAGAGATAAAGAGCCACCCGTTAAAAAGCGAATCCATTATCAAGCTTATAACATTTCTTAAAGATGCCCTTCCAATAGTTAGGCACCACCATGAGCGTTATGATGGAAGGGGTTATCCAGATGGACTAAGCGCTGACCAAATTCCAATTGAATCAAGAATCCTTGCTGTAGCCGATGCTTATGATGCTATGACATCTGACAGGCCATATAGAAAAGCATTGACAAAGGATGAGGCAATTAGTGCTTTGGAAGAATGTAGGGGTAGCCAATTTGATCCGGAGATTGTTGACAAATTTATTACATCTGTTAAATTTGTAATGGATGAGAAAAGACGGAAGAAAAGATTACGAGGTTCGTCCTGTAAAATTCACCCTTAATTATATCGACTACGTACAATCATCAGTACTTATTGAGATAGGGAAAACAAAAGTCATCTGTTGTGCATCTTGTGATGAAAAAGTCCCTAGTTTTTTAAAAGATACAGATACAGGGTGGATTACAGCAGAGTATTCCCTCCTTCCATTTTCCTGCAAAGAACGGGTTGAAAGGGAGAGCCATAAAGGAAAGCTTGAAGGAAGGACACGAGAGATAGAAAGGACAATCGGAAGGGTATTAAGATCTGTTGTCAATCTTAGGGCATTGGGTGAAAGAAGGATAATTATCGACTGTGATTGTCTACAGGCAGATGGCGGAACAAGATGTGCATCCATAACAGGAGGATTCTGTGCATTATACCTTGCAATAAAAGACTTGATGAAAAAAAATATCTTAAAGACAAATCCCATTCAAGCCTTTGTTTCTGCAATCAGTGTTGGCGTTGTTGATGGCGAAGAGTTAATTGATTTAACCTATGAAGAAGATAAAAGGGCAAGTTGTGACTTAAACCTTGCAATGACGGATAATGGAAAGATAGTAGAAATTCAAGCAACCGCAGAAGGTGTTCCATTTTCTATTGATTCATTGAATAGGTTTATTGAGCTCGGAAAAAATGGAATTGAACGGCTTATTGAACACCAAAAGAAAATCCTTCTGAATGATTAGCCTCTGTGCTTTTTTTGTCCCTTTCTTTGTCTACCTTTTATCCCTTTCTCCAACGATAAGTTTTAGAGATTCTGGAGAACTCATAACATCTTCTTGGACATTGGGCATTTCACATCCTCCAGGATACCCACTATTCAATATCCTCGGTAAGTTATTTATGACGATTATTCCAATTGGTGAAATTGCCTTTCGTATGAATCTTCTTTCCTCTATAGCTGCCTCAACAACGGCAATACTTATTTTTTTCATCGTAAAAACCATATTACCAAAAAATAATTTTTTATTTCCTATTTTCTCAGCCTTCACTCTTGCATTTCTGCCACTATTTTGGGAACACAGCGTAATCTCTGAAAAATACATTCTAAACTGCCTCTTTTTCTCTTTAATTGTCTTCCTCCTGGTAAAATTGGAAAAATACCACAGTCGCTTTTATCTTTATTTATTTTCCTTCTTTTTAGGTCTTTCCTTTACACATCACTTCCAGACAATCTTTATTGTCCCAGCAAGTATTTTTCTAATTCTGACTATATCTTTGAAATCAAGAAAAAAAATAAAAATTCAAAGCCAAAAACCTAAAGCCATTTTACTCCGTATTCCATATTCTGCAATCTTTAACTTATTGCTAATAGCTTTGCTTTTTATTCTACCTATTGCTCTATGGTTTTATCTGCCGATTAGAGCTTACGTAAATCCTCCCCTTAATTGGGGAGACCCAGATACCCTTGACAAATTCAAAGACCATATTTTGGTTAAACATTATAGAAGTTATTTTGTTGGCTCAATTAAACAGCAAGTCTTAAATTTAGTATCACATCTTAATTTTTTCTCCACTCAATTTAAAATAACCCTTATTTTTTCAATTATTGGATGGATATTCCTCTTTATTAAAAAAAGAAATGTTTTCTTTTTCTTTTTTATTATTCTTGCAACAAATATTTCTTATTCCATAAGATACAATATTCCAAATATTGAAGATTACTATCTTCCATCGTTTATTATTTTTGCCTCCCTTTCTGGGTATGGATTAAGCTTTATCCCAATTAGAAAATTTGCCTTTATCTTTCTTGTTTTTCCTTTGTTTTCATTAGTAAGTCAGTATGAAAAAATTGAAAAGTCTTCTTATTACTATGCTTATGACTTAGGGGAGAATATTTTAAGGGACCTTGATAAAAATCCAGTTATTTTTGAATCATCAGACAATCTGAGCTCTCCCATTTTATACCAGAGGTTTGTCCTCAATAAAAGGACTGATTGCTTACAAATCTCCCTTCCATTCCTTCAACACCCTTGGTATACAGCCCTTCTTCAGGAGATTTATCCCAAAAAATTCTCGTTTTCTATTACAAAAGCAACAAAGGTTTTAACACTATCCGATTATCTTGGTGGCTTCATAGACCACAATATAGACTCATCAATCTATATTGACAGCCCAAATTATATCACAACACATAATGTCTTTCCAGCAGGGCTTTTCTATAAGGTAGCCTTTCTGCAAAAAAAAGATATTTCTTATAAAATAAGGGGGCAAGACAAAGCCAAGGACCAAGATTCTCAAATTACATTGGAAAACTATAATATCGCAAATTCATTACTTAAAATAGTTGACTAGATATTAAAACTCTAGGTATAATTAATTGCATGATAGAAAGATATACTTTGCCAAGGATGGGAGAGATTTGGAGTACAAAGAATCGTTATCAAAGAATCGTCGATGTTGAAATTGCAGTCTGCAAGGCACAAGCAGAATTGGGAAATATCCCAAAGGATGCTTTTATGGAAATAGAAAAGAATGCAAAATTCGATATAGAAAAGGTTTTAGAGGTAGAAAAAGAGACAAAACATGATATAATTGCCCTACTCACTGTTCTTACTGAAAATATCGGTCCTTCTTCAAGGTATATCCATCTTGGCCTTACCTCCTATGATGTTGTTGATACAGCATTGTGTTTGATGATGAGGGATTCACTTGAGATAATCGAGGAAGATATAGAGAGACTCCTTTCTCTTTTGAAAGATAAGGCATATGAATATAAAGATTGTCCGATGGTAGGGAGGACTCATGGTGTACATGCAGAACCAATTACATTTGGGCTAAAATTGGCATTGTGGTATGATGAAATGAAAAGAAACCTGGAGAGGATGAATAATGCAAAAAAGGTTATCTCCGTAGGGAAGATATCCGGTGCTGTTGGGACATATAGCCACATTTCTCCAAGGGTTGAAGAGATTGCTCTTGGATTTCTTGGTCTTGCTCCAATTCCATCGTCTCAGATAATTCAAAGAGATATTCATGCAGTATACCTTGCTAGACTGGCTATCCTTGCAGGAAGTCTTGATAAATTCTGTGTCCAGATAAGGAGTCTTCAAAGGACTGAGATAGGAGAGCTTGAGGAGCCATTTGGCAAAGGTCAAAAAGGTTCATCTGCAATGCCCCACAAGAAAAACCCTGTTTTATGCGAGAGAATATCAGGTCTTTCTAGGATAGTAAAGGCGAATGCCCAAGCAGGCTTTGAGAATATCACATTATGGGATGAAAGGGACATATCTCATTCATCAGTAGAGAGGGTAATTTTGGCAGATTCATCTATACTCGTTGATTTCGTGCTCTGTGATTTTATAAAGATAATTGAAGGCCTTATTGTTTATCCAGAGAGGATGATGGAAAATATTAACAAAACGGATGGCCTTATTTTCTCAGAAAATCTTATGCTAAAGATGATAGATAAAGGATTATTAAGGAATGATGCCTATGAAATAATCCAAAGAATTGCCCATTCGGGCGGTGTTTTTAAGGAAAAGATAAAGGAAGACATTGAAATAAATAAAATTTTATCAAAAGAAGAAATAGGACAAGCACTTGACATTAAAGCCTCTTTATCTCATATTGACCATATATTCCACAAAATATTTGACAGGGAATAACTTATCAGGATAAAATTTCTATTATGCCAGTAAGGATTAAAAAGAGAAGCAGGTCGGTTCTTAAGGCAATTCGCCAGAATGAGAAAAGAAGAGAAAGGAATAGGGCTGTAAAAAAAGAAATAAAAGCCCATATCAAAAAGACAAAGAAGGCGATTGTTAGTAATGAAAAAGATTTAGCCCTTGAAAACTTAAGGCTTGCAACAAAAAAGATAGATAAAGCGGCGAAAAAGAAGATACTCCATAAAAATAAGGCAAATAGACTGAAATCAAAACTTGCAAAGAAAGTAGCAGAAATTGTTTAGGGTTTGTCTTCCAGTATATGAAGGTTTTATTGATGGCCTTTTTTCTCTTTTACAAAAAAAGAAAATTACTCCTTTGGATGTAGAAATTGCAAAAATAACCTCTGCTTATCTTAGATATCTTTACCATAATGAACCCTCTCTAGACGAAGGAACAGATTTTCTTGTTACAACAAGCAATATTTTACTTCTAAAGTCTAATTTTCTTTTAAATATCCAAAACAACAAGGAAGAAGAAGAATTTAGCTTTAATCTTGAGGAATATAGGGGATATAAAGATGCATCAATTTGGCTTTATGAAAGATTTAGGGAAGAAGAGGATATTTTTCCGATAAATATCGTTTATCCAATTTCAGAAGAAAAAGAAATAAATGTCTCTATCTTCGAACTTTTTTCTTCATTGAAAGGAATTCTTGAAAAAAGAAAAGGAAAGGAGATTGTTGAGTTTGTAATCGATGAGCCTAAATTGGAGGAAAGTATAGAAAAGATAAAAGATATTTTTAAAAGAATAAAAAAAATAAAATTTATTAAACTTATGCAAGATATAAAAACAAGGATAGAAGTTATTATCACATTCTTGGCAATCCTTGAGCTTATTAGAATAAGCTTTCTTCGTGCAGTCCAGTATAGGCCATTTTCGAATATATGGCTGATAAGGAAATAAAATCAATCATTGAAGCCTTGATATTTTCATCTCCTGAGCCAATTTCAACAAAGAAATTGACAGAGGTTGTTGGAGAAAAAAAAGATGTTATAATGGATGCAATTTATGAATTAAAAAATAATCTTTCAGAAAGGGCAATTGAGCTTGCCTATGTTGCAGGAGGATGGAGGGTGCAGACAAAACAGGAATTTTCTCCGTGGATAAAAAAACTTTCCCCAAAAAGGAAAATAAAACTTTCTCCACAAGCACTTGTTACTTTAGCTATCATTGCATATAAACAGCCAATAACAAGGCAGGAGATAGAAAAAATAAGGGGGGTTGATTCAACTTGTGCAATAAAGACACTCATTGATTTGGAGCTTGTTGAAATTGCAGGTCAAAAAAGGATTATTGGAAATCCATTCCTCTATAGGACAACAAAAAAATTTTTGAGTTTGCTCGGCCTTCCTGATATATCAGGCCTTCCAAAGATTGAATGAGAAAGATCATTTTATTTTTCATTTTTTCAGAAATTGCATTTTCACAAATAGAAAAACAGGTAATAATTCCACCAACTGGGACAAAGTCCATTCTATTTTTAAGGATTGAATTTGAGGATGTAAAATTTTCTACAGATACATCGTATTTTGAAAATTTAGCAGATAAAATGAATAATTATTACAAAGATATGTCTTATAATACACTTTTTCTGACATATACAATAACATCAATATTAAAATCAACAAGGACAATGCAGTGTTATGGCATGCATGAAAAAGTATATGAACTAAAGGATGATGCCATATCATTGGCAGAAGAAAATGGCATTTCCCTTTCTGGATATGATGCAATATTTATACTCCATGCAGGGTATGGTGAGGAGACAACACATGATCCAAAACATATCATGTCATGTCATATTATAGGGACATTCAGCACTGTTCCAGAATTGGGCTATCCGCTTGGCGTATGGTGCCATGAGTTTGGACACTTACTTGGATTGATAGACCTGTATGATGTTGGTACGGTCGGCAAGTGGTCACTGATGGCCTATGGTTTATTTGAAGAACCTCCTTCTCCACTCGACCCATATTCCAGAAGACTATGGATAGAAGGCCCTCAAAATGTAGGAAATCATTTATATCTAAATCCAAACATCGGCCATCACATTTATAAATTTGGAACAATGGGTGAGAAATGTTTTCTCATTGAAAAAAGAGACTGCGGTTTTCTTGTTTGGTATTATGAGTGGAGTGGGGGTAGTCTAAAAAAAGTAAGCCTCCTCCAAGCAGATGGAAGGTATGACCTCGAAAATAAAAGAAATTATGGAGATTTTGGAGACCCATTTCCGGGGGAAACCAGGAACTTCCTTTTAGATGACTATTCAGTTCCCTCATTAAAGGACTTTTGGGGAACAGAGACAGGATTTAGGATAGAAATTTTAATTCCGCATGCAAAAAAGGCAAAAGCATTTCCAAATCCAATAGACCTTAATAAGACAAAGAGGGTGTTTTTTGAAGTAGAAAGAGGTTCAAGTATAAATATTTATAATATCTCTGGTGAGCTTGTAAAATCCATTTCTGATCATCAAAATATAGGAAGAATATACTGGGACATCGATAATATTGCACGGGGTGTCTATATCTTTGTTGTCTTAGATAAATCTGGAAATAGAGCCTATGGCAAGCTTGGGATTATAAAATAAAGGGTAACTATTCAGTCTTTAGTCA
>DNCM01000048.1 GCA_003498085.1 bacterium | reverse complement strand
GAATAAATTTAGGTGCTTTACTTTCATCCTTTAGACCTTCTAATCCTTCCTTTCTATACCTTCTAAGCCATTTCCTAATAGTATTCCTTGTTGTCTCATAAAGCCTTGTTGCCTCACTTATCCCTTTGTCTTCTGCTATCTTTACCATCTTAAGCCTTAAGACCAAAAAGATAAAATAACTTTTCTATAGGATGGTTATGATGTACCTTCCGAGTACACTCTTTCTTTCTTTCTTCTTTCTTTACACTCTTTCTTCTACTTCTCTACTTTCTTTCTTACTCTCTCTCTTCTAAGAACAATATGAAAAACATAAGTCCTTTTGATAAATTTTATTTCTATTTTTTCATCAGGGTGGTTTATATGTCTATACCCATCTGAGTTGGATTTAAATTTGACACAGAAAGGCTAATTTGATAATATTTTAAGGACTGATGGTAGAGAATATCAAGTGGATTGGACATGCAAGTTTTTACATTGAAGAGAAGATGAAAAAAATCAAAATTATCACAGAAAAGGTTCGGATGGAAGCAGAACTAAATGAAACAAAAACAGCTAGTATGATCTTTGATGCTTTACCAATTGAGGCCAAAACAAACACTTGGGGAGAAGAGATATACTTTCCAATACCTGTCAAAACAGGCCATGAGGATGCTGTTAGTGTTGTAAAAAAGGGAGATTTGGGATATTGGCCAGATGGAAACTGCTTTTGTATATTCTTCGGCAAGACACCTATCTCAACAGATGATGAAATAAGACCAGCATCAGAAGTAAATATTGTCGGAAAGGTTTTAGGTGATCCAGAAGAGTGGAAAAAGGTAATGAGGGGTGAGAAAATTCTTTTAGACAAGGCCTAAGTACTATGGAAGTAATGGATGCAATTAGAAAAAGGAGGAGTATAAGATCGTTTGAAGATAAAGATGTTGAGGAGGAAAAACTCAAAAAGATCTTAGAGGCAGGGCGACTTGCCCCTTCTGCATCGAATAGGCAAGAATGGAGATATATCGTTGTAAGAAATAAGGATATGAGGGAAAAGCTTGCACATGCTGCTTGCAACCAAAGCTTTGTTGCTCAGGCACCCATTGTAATCGTCTGCTGTGCGGAGACAGATGAACATGTAATGAGGTGTGGACAGAAATGCTATCCGATAGACCTTGCAATATCTATCGATCATATGACACTTGAAGCTGTCGAACTTGGTCTTGGAACTTGTTGGATAGGAGCATTCTATGAGGATGAGGTCAAAAGATTGCTGAACATCCCTGAAAGAATAAAAGTTGTAAATTTACTTCCACTTGGATATCCTTCCTATGAACCTTCTTTCACTTCGAGAAAATCATTAGAAGAGATCACCCATTATGAGGAGTGGGAAAAGAGAACACCATCTTGACATAAGATTCGTAGCATGGAGCATCTATTTATCTTGATAACTATAATGTCGTTTTTGAGGTTTCTTGAGAACAATCCTGAGCGATATTATCTTATGTTTTGGTGGTAAAGGTGGATTAGGCAAAACTACTCTTTCTACTGCAACAGCTTATTATCTAGCTAAAAAGAATAAGAAGGTCCTGGTCTTTTCGATAGATTCTTAAGTCTCATTATCAGATATCTGAGGTAGCTTTATCACATAAAATATATCGTGAAAATGGATATCGATAAAGATTACTATCCTAGCTCAAAATGCGCAAAATAGGATGATATGCGCTCTATGTCCTCTTTGGATAACCTCCATTCTATTGCACCAGCATTTTCTTCTAAGTGGTCTAGCCTGATAGCTTTTGGTATAGCGATGACATTCTCTTTAGCGATGAGCCAAGTGAGTGCCACTTGGATTGCGGTCTTGTTATATTCCTTTCCAATTTCCTTTAGGAATTCATTTTTTGCCAATTCACCTTTTGCTATGGGAGTATGAGCCATTATCGTTATCTTCTGTTCATTACAAAATGGCAGTAGATCCCTTTCGATGTCTCTGACAAGTAGGCTATACATGACTTGGTTAACTACAATATCATTTTTTGAAAGATAACTCATCGCTTCTTTGGTCTGGATTACATCAAAATTACTTATACCAATGAATCTTATTAAATTTAGCTCAACCAATTTCTCCATAGCCTCCATGGTCTCTCTTAAAGGTATCTGTGGATTTGGAGCATGTATAAGATAAAGGTCCATATAATCTGTTTTTAGCCTTTTGATACTTTTTTCTGCTGCCCTGATTAAATCTTTGTAATGCAAATTTTCAGGTAAGACTTTTGAAACTATGAAAACCTCCTCTCGCCGAAAAGGTTTTATTGCTTCTCCAACAACCTCCTCAGCATGTCCAGCACCATACATCTCAGCAGTATCGATCAGATACATCCCTAATTCAATACCCCTTCTTAAAGCCCTAATAGCCTCTTTATCATATGTATAATCTGGAGAAAGCCCCCCACACATTTCCCAGGTACCCATTCCTATACATGGTACTTCTATATTAGTTTTTCCTAATCTCTTTAAATCCATTACCATTTAATTATATCATCGATTGGTTTTATAAGTAAATCATTAGCAAATTACAAAATTATATTTATTTTATACCTACAATTTGGACATTTATCCTTACTTGCTTTAAGTTTATTTTCTATGATATCGAATCCAAACCGTTCTATCAGCAATTGGCTACATTTTGGGCAATAAGTATTTTCGTATTTATTGCCTGGAACATTGCCCACATAGACATACTTTAGCCCTTTCTCTATCCCGATGTTCCTTGCTGATTCTAGCTGTCTTGAAGTAGTTGGTGAAGTATCAAATTTATATGCAGGATAGTATCCTGTAACATGCCATGGTGTCTCATCACCGAGCTCTTTCTTTATCCTTTGAGCAATTTCTCCAATCTGTTCCTTTGTGTCGTTTATGTCAGGAATAATTAAGGTTGTAAGCTCAATCCATATACCGTATTTCTTCGATTCTATAGCATTCTGCCAAACTTTCTCTACATCAGCACCACAGTATTCTTTTACAACCCCTTTATCACCCTTTACATCGATATTCATCGCATCAAGCCCTGCATCTTTTAGTGCTTTTAAGGATTCAGTAGTCATATATCCATTTGTCACAAAAGTATTGTAATAGCCTCTCTGTTTTGCGAGCCTGAAGATATCTATGGAATACTCAAGTAGAAGTGTTGGTTCGTTGAATGAAATGCTTGTCCCTTGGCAGTTATGGATCACCATAAGTTCAATAAACCTTTCTGGGCTTAAGTATTCACCCTTTCCAATATTTTGTGGATATTTACTGATACCATAGTTCTGGCACCAAGGACAATTAAAATTGCAAGACCAACTGCCAATAGTTAAAGCCTTTGTTCCGGGATAGAAATGGAAGAATGGTTTTTTCTCTATAGGGTTAACACTGATTGACGATATCTCTCCATAGATAAGAGTATAAAGCTTCCCATCGATATTTTCCCTTGTCTTGCAAAAACCTGTTTTTCCAGGAAGAATCCCGCATCTTTTTTCGCATGTAAGGCATACTACTGCTTCATCCTCTTTTTCCCAGAACAATGCTATTTTCTTAATCATACTTGCTCCATGTAATCTATTCAGCAACTATCAAATCTTGATGATATCTTTTTCTGTGATGATATAATCAATTTTTTTATCCGTTGGTTCGGCTAAATAGGAGAAACTATCGAGTATTTGTGTGGAATGGACAATGGTTACAACTTTTGTATCGTCTGAAATTAGACCTATTTTAAGGAGATAATCCCATTCCTGGTCACCATAGCCAGAGCCTTTACCAAGCCGTGTGCCTTTAAGGTCAACAGCAACACTACCCTGGACGAATAAATCGATATTTGTCTTCAACGGCTTACCAAATTTTGTGAAGCCTTTGATACTTACAGCCTCTTCTATATATCTATATTCTCTTATCTCGATAAAATCAGTCATATGTGGCAAGGCAACAGCAAGCACTTTCCCTTCTTTAAGAACAAGCTTGCGGATTGTTTTTAAGACAAAATCAGGTGCAGAAAATACACAGTTTGCCTGCTTAAACTCATATAGTTTTTTTATTTTCTCTGATGCTTGCTTTGAGCCAATGAAATTTGGAATCCTACCAAAGCATGGCCTTGGAAAATCTGCAATATCATTTTCTTCCAACATCTGCCAGATATAGTTCCTTATCTCCTCTTTGCTGTTAAATTTCTTCATTCCATTTCTTTGGCAACTTCAATTTTAAATATTATAGGATATTTTTGTATGGTAATTAAAAATAGAGATTTTTCTTATACTTTAAAAATGGAAATAGATTTTGACAAAAAATAATTTTTATAGCATAATTAAAATATGAAAAAAAAATTTTTTTTCATTCTTCTTATTTTTCTTGCAAGCCTAGGATTTTCTGATGTTCGAATAAGCCCTTTTTACGATGAGAAAAATTCAATTATAAAAGTAAGGGTCGATTTTAGCCCCTTAAAAATAAAATGGGAAGGGACATATTCTGTTATAAGCTCAGATGGTTGTCATGATTCATATACCACAGACAAGCCAAAGCTTCCTATAAAGAGTATATTTTTGGCTTTACCGCCAAATGTATCTGTAAAAGATATAAATATACTTCCAGAGCAAATCCAAATAGAAGGAGAGTACAATATTCCTTTGGCCTTGCCTCCAATTCCTATTTCTCAAAATCCACAATCCGTAATTCGCAATCTACAATTATTTGATGGCATTTTTCCAGAAAATGTAGCAGAAATAGGTAAAATTCAGTGTTTTAGGGGATATTCTTTGCTTCCAATAAATGTATTTGCAGGACAATGTGATGGAAAGAGGCTTTATTGGAATAGGACTATTCTGATAGAGATAAATCTTAAAAAACCAAAGATTCTATCAACACCAGAATTATTTAGGGGAGATGATAAAGACAAAGCATTTATTGAAACACTTGTTGTAAATCCAGAGTTAATTCAAAAATACAAACCATTAAAGAAGAAAACACCCATTACAGAATATCAATATGTAATAATTACAGACCAATCGCTACAGTCTGCATTCCAGCCCCTAATAAATAATAAAATAGCAAGGGGTATAACTGCAACAATTAAAACAACCCAATGGATATATGAAACATACCAGGGAAGGGATGATCAAGAGAGAATAAGAAATTTTATCAAGAATTACTACACACACCATAGTACAGAATATGTCCTTTTGGGAGGCGATGTTGAGCTTGTGCCGTACAGAGGTGTATATGCAGAAGTTGACGAATACATTGATCATGATATTCCAGCAGACATATATTTTTCCTGTCTTGATGGAGATTGGAATAATGATGGTGATAATATTTTTGGCGAATTAATTGATGATGTTGACCTTTTTCCTGATGTATATGTTGGAAGGGCACCTGTAAATACAATTGAAGAGACAGAGGCATTTGTCCGAAAGGTCCTTGTATATCAAGGGATTCTAAAAGAGCTTCTCATTGCCTGGATGGCAGATAGCCAATCTGACTGTGCAGATATAAAGGAAGAGATTGCAGAGTATACTCCAGGCTACTATACAATCTACAAAGAATATGAATCTGCTGGAGGGGTAGATAAGAATAGGATAATTAATTATATAAATCAGGGCCTTGGCTTAATAAACCATGCAGGGCATGCACACTATTGGGTCGTCCCACCATTTAATATAGAAGATGTTGATGCTCTGGAAAACAAGGATTTATTTATCTTTTACACAGTAGGTTGCTTTGCTGGAAAGCTTGAGGAATTTGATTGTATTGGTGAGCATTTTATAAATAATCAAAACGGTGGTGCTGTGGCATTTATTGGAAACTCCCGTTATGGCTGGTATGAATTTGGAAATCCGAAGAAATATTCCGGTGAATATGACATTGAGTTCTTCAAGAAGTTTTTTGAGGAGGAATATATAAACATTGGAAAAACCCTTGCTTGGTCAAAGATAGGGTTTATTCCACATTCTGATGAAGATAACCCCTACAGATGGATTATGTTCTGTTTGAATTTATTAGGAGATCCAGAGATGATAATAGAAGGTTCATATGCAAATGTTTTGTTAGGAAAGGTCTTAAGGGCTGATACAAATGAACCAATAAGCAATGCAATAGTGAGGATCTCTGGAGGAGAAGGCTCTGCAACAACATCTTCTCTTGGAACATATGTCCTTAACATGCCAAGTGATGGAACATATACAATAATCGCAGAAAGAGATGGTTGTTTTTCTACTACAACAACGATATATATAAAAGGACCAGTTATATTAGATTTTTACCTTGTACCACAAGTTACCTACTCTATCTCTGGTTATGTAAAAACATTTGATGATGCGAGGATTGAAGGTGTAGAGATGGATTTGGAGGGAGAAACAGGAAGAAAAGCTTTTACAAATTCTTCTGGATATTTTGAGCTTACTTCCCTCTTGCCAGGAAACTATACTGTTTCTCCATATAAGCTAAACTATATCTTCACCCCATCTTCGAGGACATATAAACCATTAAACTCCAATGAATATGATCAGAACTTTACATCCCTTCCTCATTTATATAAGGTTGATCCTCCTTATGGACCAGTCAAATCCATTGTGCATTTGGCTGGAAATGGATTTGGTTCAGATGATATGATACAAATAGATTTTGGAATAACACAAACAATCGCGACTTGTAGTGCTGATACATTTGGAGAATTTCTCACTTCATTTGTGGTTGATTCTCAATCACTAGGAACACAGATAATTACAGCAAGAGGGCTTTATTCCAATCTTATTGTTACATCACTATTTTCTATTGTTTTGCCTTATTCTATTTCTGGCTTTACAAAGAATGCATCAGGACATCCTATTTCTGGAATTCAAGTTACTCTTATCTCTGACGAAGGAACAATTGCAACTATATCTAATGAGAATGGCAAATATATATTCAACAATCTTTCTGCTAAAGCCTATACAATCACTGCTGAAGATGGCTTTTCTCCCAAAGATAGGATTTATTCTCCACTAAACGAGAGCCTTATTAATCAAAACTTCTATAAAAAGGAGGAGGATAATCCACCTTGGCCCCTTTGGGGATACAATAGCCAGCGAACAGGTGTATCTCCTTATGCTACAAAAGGGCTTTATCCTAAATGGATATTTGATACGAAAAATATAAGTCTTAGCTATCCAATAATAGGTTATGATGGCACCATTTATTCTGGACCCTACGCCATAGACCCAGAGAATGGAGTAGGAGGGAGATTTGGCCAGGGTGTCTTTATTACTCCTTCTTGTATAGGCAAAGATGGAACAATTTATGGCCTCGAATATGAATTTGATGAATGTGAAGGATATAAACACTACCTCTGTGCAGTTTGGCCAGATGGAGAACTCTATTGGAAGTGTCCAATTGGTGGGATAGGCGATGATTTCTATTCTTTTCCTGTGATAGGTACCGATGGCACAATCTATGTGGGCTCAAGAGATGGTTATCTTTATGCAATAAGCCAAGAAGGGGAATTGATATGGCGATATGATACAGGATTCGAGATAAGAGCATCTCCTGCATTAGGAGAAGATGGGACAATATATATTTCCAATAGCCGCGTTGTTCCAAATAGCGAGTTTTTTGCCATAACCAGCGATGGAGAGCTGAAATGGCAATATGAATTGGAAGGTTGGTCACATCGTGCCTCACCTTCAGTTTGGAAGGATAGGGTGTACATAGAAGCAGGTGTCTGGCTATACTGTTTATCAGCAGAAGATGGTAGCCTAAAATGGCGCTTTGGTGGTCTCACTAGAGCTGATAACTCTCCTGCCGTAGATGAGGATGGTACAGTATATCTCGCCTCAAATTTTCTCTATGCGCTAACTAAAGATGGCAATGTTAAATGGAGGTATCCCTTGGTAAGTGATGGAATTTCTCCCCTTTCTCCAGTGATTGATCCAAATGGAATAATCTATGTGGCAGGCATCCAGGAAAGATCAGAAGGATTTGCAGGGGTATTATATGCGATAACCAGAGATGGAGAACTTTTGGCTTCTTATGAAGCACCTTCTTTTTTTGAAGGATGTTCTATTTCTCCTGATGGGACAATCTACGCATTAACAGCCCTTTATAGGCTTTATGCTTTATCAGGAAAACCAGGCTATACCATCCGCGGACATATCAATACCCTCCCTATTTACACCGATATGAAGATAAAAGAGGGAGTCTTGGTTAAACTAGAAGGTACTATTAATGCAACCTTTACAACAGGGGCAGATGGATTTTATATTTTTACCAAACTTCCACCTGGTTCCTACACAATTACACCTACAAAACAGGGTTTTTATTTTATCCCTGAAAGTCAAACATGTATTATTCAGTTTCAAGACAAAACTATAGATTTTCTCATTGCAGAAGATGCACCTTATTATATAAAGGGAAGGGTAAAAGAAGCTAATGGCTCATATCTTGCTGGTGTAAAGATAAGCCTTAATGGAAGAATTACTTATACAGACCAAAATGGGGTTTTTCAATTCACCCAACTTACAAAGGGAACATATACACTTTTCCCTGAGAAGACTGGTTATATATTCATTCCATCTCAATGGACCTATGAGCTTTTTTGCTCCCAGGATGATATTCTTTTTTTGGGATGGAAAAAAAATGTCCCCATTTATGGTCAATTCCTTGCAGATTCTAAACATACAGGAAGGGTTCCATATCAAGGGGTATCTGCTCCACAGCTCTTTCGTAGTAGCACTCTAACTGATTTTCCAACTTCTCCTTTGGTAGCTGCTGATGGCACGATCTATACAAATATGGGTGGAAAACTTGTGGCTTTTGATAAGAACAGCAGAGTAAAATGGAAGAGTAATATTGGTACACTCTCTTCGACCTATCCAGCTATTGGCCCAGATGGAACAATATATGTAGTCTGTGATGATGAATATCTCTATGCATTAAACCCAAATAATACCAAAAAATGGCAGTGTAAAATTAATGGTATACCTTCACGCATAACCATTTCTAACGACGGGAATATCCTTCTGGTTTCTGACAAGCTTTATTCTATCTCTCCTCTTGGTAACATAACATGGACATATCCTATTTGTGGTAGCCTGGCACAAGGAGATGATGGAAGTATTTATATAACTGGTAATGATGGAATCCTTTATAGCCTTACCAAAGATGGTAATCTGAGATGGCAAATGTCTGCTCCTCCAATTCCTAATAGTTCCTCAATCCTTGATGAACAAGGTACGCTCTCAATCAGTGGATATATTCGGACAGAAGGAGGAATGCCTGTTGATAGGATTATGGTTTACCTTTCTAGTCGTATTGAACTTACTGACACGCGTGGTTATTATAGATTTGATAATCTTAGCTCGGGAAAATACTACAGAGTAATTCCTTATCATCCAGAGTATAGATTTGAACCTCCAGATAGAATATATAACCCTCTTATAAATGACATGGAGAACCAAGATTTTATAGTCAAACCCTCTCCTCCAGTGTCTTTTTTCGCTTCTCCTCCCGCAATTTCCGATAATGGCACAATCTATATAGGTGGCAAAAATGGAATTGTTTATTGCTTGATAGATAATTTTGGTACATATACTGTAAAGTGGATGATAATTCTTCCAGAAAAAGAGGATATTACTCTACCACCAGTGATCGGTCTAAACGGAGATGTTTATATCACCCAGCAAGGAAGGCTGTATTCCCTTGATCCTTCGGATGGAAAAATAAATTGGATTTATATTATGGCTCGTGAATTAGGTTACATTTTTCATCCACCATTGATTGACAATGAGGGCATGCTTTATTTTATAGGAAATTTTGAAACTTTAATACCTGAATATGAAGCAAGTATTATTTATTCTCTCACTCCTAAAGGAAAGGTAAGATGGAAATGGCAACTTCCGAGACCAATGCGAAACCCCCCTAATTTTTATGGAAGTGAGATTGCCTTGGCTAATGGAAAGATATATCTTGGGGCAGAGGAATTTGGTTGGGGATTTAAAGAAAGATACTATCTCTACACTATATCATCTTTTCCTCAAATTGTTGTAACTATTAGTCCTAATCCATTTGTTGTTCCTATTCGCAGTTTCTCCTACCCTATGGTTTCAGTCTTTGATATATACGGAACGCCTATTGTTGACAGAACACCAGTGCGATGGGAAGCAACCGTTGGTCACCTTCAAGGTTATCCGAACCCTATGAAACCTGTAGTCTATACCGAAAATGGAACTTGTAGCATTCAGTTCTTCTCTGAGTGGAAACCTTATAGAGGCACTCTTACTGCTATGGTTTGGGAAGGAGAAGCAAACAAGGCAGAGGTTTGTCTAATTATTACCCAAGATGATCAATATATATCCTCTATAGAAGTAATTCCTTCCGAAGTAGAAATACCTACAGGCAAGCTTCAAACTTTCTTAGCAGTAGCTTGGGATAATTATTCAAACGAAATGTTTGATTTGCCATTTTCTTGGGAAATAAGCCCTTCCATATTAGGTACAATCAGTCCTAGAGGTACATCTTGTGTTTTGTTTGCCTCTAAGCCTGGTATAGGAAGCATAGCAGCCACATATGGAGGTATTTATGGTTATGCTTCTATAACCGTCTTTCCTTCTCCATATATCACTTTACAAAAATCAGCTAATAAGGAACGGGTTTCTTCAGGAGAAACAGTAACATACACAATTACATACAAAAACGAAGGAAATGAGACTGCAATGGATGTTGTAATAATCGATGTTTTGCCAAGGAATACGGAGTTGCAATCAGTGGAAGAAGTAAGAGAGGGTATAACTGTAAATTATTTTGTAGGGGGAGTATGGAAGGAAAATTTCGGTGAAGGTGAAAATGTAGAAAAGATAAAGTGGGAAATTTCAGAAGTTGCCGAAGGTCAAGAGGAGACAGTAAGCTTTACAGTAATAGTAAAATAATAGAGATATTTTCCTGATTTACTTTATGACTAAACTAACAAAGCCCATGGTCAGATTTGAACTGACAACCTAGGCATTACGAATGCCTTGCTCTGCCATTGAGCTACATGGGCAATTCCTTGATTATTATAGCATTTTTTGTCAGTTATGGCAATCATAATGAAGGGTAGGGAAGGTTATTCAGATATGCTCTGGAGATTGCTTAAAAAATTTGCCTCTTCTTCAAAGCCAAGCTGTTTATAAAAATCTATAAGTCTTCTATAACGTTCAGATCTATCGAACTTAATATTCCACTCAAGCTTCTCAAGACAGACAGGACAAAGATGCATTGGACGCCTATCAGCCTCTGGCAAAGAGTTTGATCCGCACATGATGCATCTGTAAAATATACAGTGGTTCATGGAAAGGATATGGCCCATCTCATGAGTCATAACTTTCAAGGCCCGCTTAAGTCGTATCTTATAATCATCGCCATATCTAGCCAAAGAATAAACGCCTGTACACTTATCAAAACTTCCAAGTCCAAATACAAAGTTTAATCCTTCAATATATAGATCTTCACTCATAACACCTACATATGCTAGAGCATCATCTGGCTTTATCTTTTCTAATTTAAGAAGGATTTTATTGGCGTCAAATTGCCATCTATTTTTATTGAAACTTCCTTCTGGGATAGAGATTGGCTCATTCACCATGGCCGAAGAAAAGAAAAATATAGTAGCATACTCTCTCATCTTATCAAGGATTTCCTTGTCCATTTCGCTTAAAGTTCCAAGTGGTTGGATATAGATGGTTGATCTTTTTTCTGTTTTAATATTTCTTACTTCTGCCTTATACTCTTCAAATGTTTGACCTTTTTCCCGAAAATGATACAGCCACTCACCCGGCTTTGAAGGTGGAAGTTTTTCAAAACCCATATCGTCTTCAATGGTCGAATAGACTATCCTTTTCTTTTCATCAACACCCATCTTTTCTTTCTCGCAAGAACAAAACCATAAACTTAAGAAGCTTCCTAAGCTAAAATAGTACAAAATCTTTCTATCAATGACCATTATATCAAATTATCATCTTTTAATATATTTTTTAAAAAGATTAGGTGTCAAGATATTCATTTCCATCCAACACCTTTGCACTTGGTACAGACATATATAAGATTCCATTCATATCTTGGTAGGTTGTATTTTATCATGTGTCTATACCCATCTGAGAACGAATGTTAATTTTTCTTTACAAATATTAAATATTCAACCTATAATTTCAAGGATATCTTTCATGATGTTTTAGGTTATCATATGGGGTTATTGGTCGATAAATGAGTAAATGAACAAAAATATTATCTTCGGGATTACACTCTGTGAGGTTGCCGATGAGGTAAAGGAGAATGATATTGATAGGATTGTTTCTGCTGGTTTAAATGGTATCCGTTTTCATATTTCCTGGAGGGATGTTGAGAAAGAGAGGGGTAAATTTGATTTTTCATTTTATGATGACTTAGTTGATAAAGCGAAGGAAAAAGGGCTTTTTATAATAGCAGGAATTGGTTCTGGTTACAGTTCAATGCTTCCAGATTGGATATTGGAAGAAAATAAGGAAAGTCTTAACCTTTTTACCTATATCCCCAAGCTTTCAAGATTTATCAATGAATCTGTTGAGCGATTTAAGGGGAAGATAGACATCTGGCAGGCAGAGAATGAGATAAATCATACATCATTCCATGTTCTGAATGGTTGGAGGCAAAAACCCTGGACTTTGAATCCTGTTGGTGAACTTTCTATCCTTTTGGGCATTATCTCAAGCATAAAGGCAAATGATCCTCAGGGAAAGATTATGATAAATCTTGAGTGTGACAACCCAAATTGGCTTCCCCTCCTTAAGTTTTTTACCAAAAAGAAACTTCCGTTTGATATAATTGGAATAGATTTTTATCCATGTTATTCTCCTACATTTTCTCCCTCTGACCCAATTTTTTCTGATTACTCACGCATTTTAAAATTAAGGGAAATAATAGATTGTGCATCAAAATTTGAAAAGGATGTTATTATTGCAGAGACAGGCTATCCTGCTCAAAAGGAAAACTATACTTATGAAAACCAGGCATCTTACATCCATCAGACTGTACAAGTTGTTCTCACAACAAAGGCAAAAGGACTATTTATTTGGGAGCTTGCAGACCAATTTTCAAAAGGACCAGAATTTCCTGAGTATTATTTTGGGCTTCTGGATAATGAAAGAAAGGAAAAGCTGGCTTGGAATGCTTATAAAAATGAAATAAAGGAGGAAACACAGACAATCTTTGTCTCTGTGAGAGGGCTCATCCTTAGAGAACCAAAACCTGGAATTCGTATTTATATCGATGATAGGCTTGTAGGATACACAAACATTGATGGTTTTTTTATATCACAATCTCTCCCAGAAGGAGA
Source organism: bacterium (assembly GCA_003498085.1). GTDB lineage: Bacteria > UBA9089 > UBA9088 > UBA9088 > UBA9088 > UBA9088. Next base: position 30 of record DNCM01000048.1, on the reverse strand, counting down.
ATATAGTGTTAAAATAAAAGGCTTTTTCCC
>DNCM01000196.1 GCA_003498085.1 bacterium | reverse complement strand
TTAAGGGTTGCAACAACAGGGAGACAGGTCTCGCCTCCACTTTTTGATGTTCTTGAACTACTTGGGAAACAAATGGTTTTAAAAAGGCTTAAAAAAGTAATTTTACACCTTAGTTGTTAATTATATTCTATAACTTTCTATCTCTTTTTTATCAGTTTTTACAACAATTAGTCCTTCTTTTTTATTGCTTCCTTCTTCCCATAAAGAGACAACAATATGTTCTTTTAAAGGGGGGGCATCGCTATATCTTGCTGTAATTTTCCCTGCTTGTTCTAAAACATTTTTATCTTTACCTCTAAAAAGAACAATTGGTCCTAGATAGTCTCTTGTCTCAAGAAATAAATCGCCATTTTTCCTTAACTCAAGAAGTCTTTCATTTTCAATTTTATCTCTTCCGACAATTACTTTAGCCCCTTCAGAAAGACGAAAGTGCCTGCCGATTTTTAGAAGCTCTACATCATTTATAGTAAAAAATGGAGTGTGTTTTACTAAATCCCTCATCCGCTTAGCAAATTCTGGATCGGTTAAGAGACATCCACCAGCAGGCCAGGAATAGTTCTTGAGATTATAATCCTTTGCAAGAGCAAATTGGGGTTTCCGAGAGCGACCACAAAAAGCTAATAGTTTTTCCCTATCAACTACTCCTTCTATCTCAGAAATGGTTGGATCAAGAAGTTTTGCTGATAGGGGTCTTAGAACAAGCCATTCTAAACCTGCCTCTTTATCGATTGTCTTCATCGTGTTCTTTCTCTGAGACATTGGCCTCTGGCCAAGCACTTCACCCGTTATGATAAATGATGCCCCTATTTCTTCCATATATTCCTTTGCCTTCTTAAACATCAATATTTTACAGTCAATACAGGGGTTCATATTGGACCCATAACCATACTTTGGGTGCTTGATTATCTCAAAATACTCTTCAACCAAAGCAACCACTTTAAGCTCTATTCCAAATTCTGAACATATTTCATCTATTTTATACCCTATTTTACTGCTAAAAAAAGGAGTGATAAAATTTAAAGCTTTAACCTCTATTCCTTGTTCCAATATACATTTAATAGCCAGGGTAGAATCCAATCCTCCAGATAATAAAGCTAAAGCTTTTCTATTCATAATTATTGAAATTTTGTAACAAGGCTAGGTAAGTTTAGACTGAAATAAAAAACTAAAAAATTCTTCTTAGAATAGTCTCTGCTATATCCGTTGCAAGAGAAGGGTTTAAGTAATAACCGTCCTTCATCCTGGTTATTGCAACGTCTATCTTCTCTTGACGAACCTCTGGTATTGAATTAACAAGCCTCTTTAAAGATTCAATTTCTGATGCTTTTAATCCTTCGGAAGAAATAGAGAGTGTATCTTCACCAGAATAGCCTTGTTTTTCCTGGGATTTTTTTGGTTTTGCCCCATTTATTTTTCCTATACCAGAAATTTGATCTATCTTACTTATGTCCATCTCATCTTTTATATCGGAAATTTTTTAAAAAAACTTTATATATTATTTTTTAATTTTTTTATTTTTCCATATCTATTTTCCATATTTAAAGTATATATAATATGTCCATATTTTTGTAAAGTACTAAATAATAGACTAAACATATTGCTCCTTCGACCTTAGAATACCAGAGGATTTTTTTATTTCCTCTTTTATTTCTTCCTCTTTTGGCACATATTCTTCCATAATAACATCCTTTCCAGAATATATCCCTCTTATATTCAGCTTAAACTCTTCGGGATTTGTCGATGCAGAAAGGGCATCATCATATGTTATCATCCCTCTTTGATAAAGGCCAACCAATGACTGATTAAACGTCTGCATTCCATAAAAATCTCCATTTTGAATAGCTGTTGTGATTTGAGAAATCTTATTTTCCTCAATAAGCTTCTTGACAAGGGGTGTAACAACAAGAACTTCCGCCGCAGGAACCCTTCCTTCAATATCTACCCTTGGTAATAACCTAAGGGAAATTACAGACTTAAGACACAAAGCAAGCTGAAGTCTTACCAGATTATGTTGATATGGCGGGAAGAAGTTTATTATCCTCTCAAGTGTCTGCGTTGCATCAATTGTATGCATTGTTGTAAGAACAAAATGACCAGTCTCTGCAGCAGATAATGCAGCCTGCAAAGATGGAAGATCTCTCATCTCACCAATCATTATAACATCAGGATTTTGACGAACAACATGACGAAGGGCATCTGCAAAAGACAAGGTATCCATCTCGACCTCCCTTTGGTTTATAATAGAAAGATTATCCCTGTGTAAAAATTCAATAGGATCTTCAATTGTTACAATATGCGTCCTCCTATTTTTATTTATATGGTCAACCATACTAGCTAAAGTTGTTGATTTTCCAGAGCCTGTCACTCCTGTAACTACTATTATTCCCCTTTCGGTCTCTGCAAGATCCCTTATGACCTCAGGTAGATTCAGATCCTCAAATGGTGGAATATCAAAAGGAACAAGCCGAAAAACCATAGCTATAGAATTCCTCTGCTTGAATATGTTTATCCTAAAACGACCTAATCCGGATACAGAATATGCAAGGTCCTGTTCCATCTTTTCTTCAAAACTCTTCCTCTGTTTCTCATTCATTACAGAGTATGCAAATTTCTCTGTATCTTGTGGTGTAAGCCTTCTTTCTTTCCATTTCTGATCTTTAAATTCGACAATTTTTCCTGCGACGCGCATCATTGGTGGAGAACCAACTTTAAGGTAAAGATCTGACGCTTTTGCTGAAACTATCTCAGTAAGAAGTTCCTCTATCCCTTCAACCTCAATCATGGACGGGATCTTCTTAAAAATGCTGGGATTTCAAAGTCACTTAGAAATGATGGCTGTTGGTGGGGAATTTCTTCTGGTTTTGGCATCTCTTTAAGAGGCTCAAGACCTGTCTTTCTTTTCCCAAATCCTGTTGCAATAACTGTAATCTTTATTCTTCCTGTATATTCTTTATTTACAACAGCACCAAATATGACATGCACATCTTTATCTGCCTTTTCTATTATAATATCACAGGCCTCAGTTATTTCCTGTAAACCAAGATCCTCTCCACCCGTTATGTTTATCAATATGCCTGTTGCTCCCTCAATAGATGCATCCTCTAATAATGGAGAGGTTACAGCTTCTTTTGCAGCCTTCTTTGCCCTTTCTTCTCCATCTCCAGTACCAATGCCCATTAAAGCCTTTCCTTTTTGGTTCATTACAGTCCTGACATCTGCAAAGTCAACATTGATAAGCCCTGGTTCTGTTATTACCTCAGATATTCCTATTATTCCTTGATGTAAAATCTCATCCGCCAGTCTAAATGCCTCTGTTATGGAGGTATGCTTTTCAACAACAGAAAGCAATCTTTGATTTGGAATGACAATCAGAGTATCAACCTTATCAACAAGCTTATTGATACCCTCATCTGCCTGCCTCATTCTTTTCGGACCCTCAAATAAAAATGGCTTTGTGACAACAGCAACAGTTAAGGCACCAATATCCCTTGCTATTTCTGCAATAATTGGAGCCGCGCCTGTCCCTGTCCCGCCACCCATACCTGCGGTAATAAAAACCATATCAGCACCATAGAGTCTTTCCCTGATTGCTTCCCTATCTTCCTGTGCTGCTTTTTCACCAATATCTGGATTAGAACCTGCACCAAGACCTTTTGTTAATTTTGCTCCTAATTGAATTTTATTAGGAACAGGATTTGTGTTGAGTGCCTGGAGGTCTGTATTTGCAATTATTAACTCAAGGCAATTTAATTCTGAAGGATTTGACATCCTCATTACAGCATTTGACCCTCCACCACCAATACCCAATACCTTAATTATGGTATTGCTCCTTTCTTGTTTTTCTTCTTCAAAACTAAACATCCCTTTCTCCCCCTTTTTTACACATTATATTAATTACTTTTATTAAATACAACAACTTTATTTTTTCCTGTTTTTTTTGCATTGTAAAGGGCACTATCTGCCGCTTCAATTAATGCTTCCTCATTTTGTCCATCCTGTGGATATGAAGAAATACCAATACTTACTGTAACTATCTCTGGATGACCTGCCAATTTCCAAGCATTGTTCCTTATTGCAGAAAGCATTTTTTTAGAAACAAGATAAGCATTTTCCTTTGTTGTTTGAGGGAGAAGGATAATAAACTCCTCTCCTCCATATCTTGCACCAACATCTATCTCACGTTGAAATATATTCTTTATTACTTGAGATATTCCAATTAAAACACAATCACCCTTTGGATGACCAAATCTATCGTTTATGGATTTAAAATCGTCTATATCAAACATAATAAGGGAAAATACAAGATTGTACCTTTCTGATCTTTTTATTTCTTTATGAAGTGCCTCCTTAAAATACCTATGATTATAAAGACCTGTTAAACCGTCTGTTATTGCAAGCTCCTCTATTTTTCTATGAAGAAGACTATTTTCAATGGCAATTGCGGAATTTTCTGCAACTATATTTATAAGCCTAATTTCATCTTGGGAAAACATCTTTATATTTGCCACAACAAGCAAACCGATCGTTTTGTCTCCTGCTACAAGGGGACTTTCTTTAAGGCAACCAATTACCGCATGTTCCTCATCGTCAATTATCATATTTTGATTTTCGACAGAGACAACAACTTTATTCTCGGGTACACCTCCAACAATTGCCCTAAATTTTGCTAGAGCTTTCTTTTTAAATTCAAGAATATAGCCTTTTGCTTTTGGAGAAGCAAGATTTATCTTCAACAGAAAAACTCCCTCATTTTTTATCAATATCCCAATTGCTGTATACTCTATCATAGTAGAAAGAATAACCATTATTTCATGAATTATCTCATCATAATCAAGGGTTTTTGAGAGAAGATTATTTATCTTATTGATAACAGAAAGTTCATAAAGGCTCCTGTCAAGCATGGCATTTGTGTCTTGGATTATTTTTTTTCTTACCTCTCCTTTTTTTATCTCTTGAGTGAGTTCTTTTATCTTTTCTTTTAGTTTCTTATTCTCATCTATTATATCAGTTATATCCATTATAAAAGCTCAGAAACAGTAGATAAAAGCTCTTCAGGCGAATAGGGTTTTGTTATATATTTATCTGCCCCTGTTTCTATCCCCCTAAACTTATCTGCCTTGAGTGTCTTTGCTGTAAGCATAATTATTGGAATATCTTTGTATAAAGGGCTATTTTTAACCATCCTACAGACTTGATAGCCATCCATTTCGGGAAGGGCAATATCGAGAACAATAAGATCAGGTTTCTTATCATAAATTGCTTCCATTGCAGAAAGCCCATCTCTTGCAACACAGACATCATATCCTGCAGATTGTAAGAAAAAAGAACCTGTTTCTACTAAATCCTCCTCATCCTCAACTAGAAGAATTTTCTTCATCTTCAAACTCTGTTTCTATTTTCTTCAATAAAGTCTCTTTATCAGTTCCATCTTCTGGAAATGTTGCAATTCCATAACTTATATAGATTTTTTGTGGAATATCCTTAAATAGGTCCTCATCAACAAATTTTTCGAGTCTTTTTGTAACCTTCTCTGCCTCCTTTTTTCCTGCTTTAAGAAGGATAATAAAAAATCCTTTATCCTTATATCTTATGACCCTATCAGTTTTATGAATCTCTGTTTTTATCTTCTCCTCTATATTATAGAGTATTTTCTGTTTTTCTTCTTCAGATTTAATCTTAAGATAGTTTTCAAGCTTAAGCTGAATAACAGAAAAATATGTTTCCTCTATTTTTGCATGAAGGATTTCTTCGTCCAATGAAAGATGGAAATATTTGTCTATCTTTGGAAGAGAAATCGTAAATTTTGTTCCTTTTCCTATTTCACTTTCTACCCAAATCCTTCCTTTGTGCAAGTTAACAAAGTGCTTGACAATAGCAAGGCCAAGACCAGTTCCTTCTATATTGGCTGCTGTTCTTGCCCTTTGAAATTTATTAAATATTTTGTCTAACTCTTCTGCTGGGATTCCAACTCCATTATCCTCCACCGAAATATGAACATCATCATCCATTTCTCTACAAGAAACAACAACATTTCCTTCCTCAGGGGTAAACTTTACTGCGTTTGAAAGGAGGTTTATCAAGACATGGGCAATTCCTTCTTTATCGCCATATATATCCGGAAAGCCTTTTTTGATATCTACATCAAGTTTTATTTTTTTAGAGAAAGCGAGTCCTTTTACACTAAATATAACGTCATCAACAAGGGATGGGATGTTAACTATATCCATTTTTAAAGAAAGCATTCCTGCCTCTATTCTTGAGATGTCTAAAAGATTGTTTATAACCCTAAGGAGGCGCTCTGTATTCTTTCTTATTATATCAAGAAACTTTACCTGCTTTTCTGAAGGGAATGTTGTATCCATCAAATAAAGTGAGTTTACTATAGATGTAATCGGTGTTCTTAACTCATGCGAGACATTAGCAATAAGCTCATTTTTTAATCTTTCTATCTCTTTTTCTGCTGTAATGTCTCTAAGAATGGTTGCAATTGCAAACAAATTTTTTTCACTATCATCTATTCTTGTTGCAACGACATTAAAAACCTTAGATGTTTCTACCCCTTCTTTTCTCTTTACATAATCTATCTCTTCAACAACAGGTACATTTAGTTCTGTTGTCCTGGCTATTATTTCAAGGATTGCTCCATGCTCTTTTTGGGAAAGCTTTATCTCATCTTTTACACCTAAAAATCGCTGGGCTACAGGATTTATAAGATAGATATTATTGTTTTTATCAAGGATAAGAACGCCCTCTCCGAGACCATGCAAAATAGATTCAATCTCTTTTTTCTGGACAGCGATTAAATTGTGTGCATCATGTCTTTCAAGTAGTATATCGCTTATAAGTCTTGCTGCCAGACCTCCTAATACTTCTGTTCCTTCTTTTTTAATACGAGTTACATTTAAAAGAACAGAGGGATCTCCTGAAACATCTATAGCGATGTCTATTGGCTTGTCATCGAAAAGAGTAACATATTCTCTATATGTTGAGATGTTTATAGTTTTTGCAAACTTTATCCCTGGGGCATTCTCGTTTATATCAACTATCCCAATGATGTTAATATCTCTGTCATTGCAGAGAATTTCAAGGAGACCTCTACCTCTCCTTCCCCCTCCTATAACGAGAAGATTTTTCATTTACTCTATTTCAACTATTGCATTTGAAGGACAAACTTCAATACAACTACCACATTCTGTACATTTGTCAGGGTCTATGTAGTATTTTTCTCCCCTATCTTCAATAGCACCAGCCGGGCATTCCTCGATACATATTCCACAGACTATACATTCGTCAGTAATAGCATATCCCATTACTCACCCCCAATATTATTTTTTTAAATTAAATTTTGACATAAAGCTTTCTGTTTGTCAAGTTTTTTGTGATTGAACCACAAATTCCCCAACTTTCGTCAAATCTAATGTAAGTACCACAGATATTGATACTAAAGAATGATTAACCGATACTTCCC
>DNCM01000082.1 GCA_003498085.1 bacterium | reverse complement strand
ATTATTCACAATCTCCTATAGTATTACCACTCTTATTTCTCAAAAATTTCAATTTCCTAAAACAGAGATTGTATACTTACCACGAAATTTGGAGAAGAGCCAAATATAATTTATGCAAGAATTTTGTGAATTCTCTCCGGGAAAGGCAGGTATAACCTGACCTCTTGGTCTATAAAATTTATACTAACTAAACTTTTGCGTTTTCAGATAATAGCGAGTTTTCTGGCTCAAGAAAACACATCAAAGCCTCACAAAGAAAAGAAAGATTTGTTTTCGTAGCTTGGCGACTGAATTTTCTCCTTCATGAACATGCTTAATTACTATGTTTATGAATTGCTGTACTGCTTGCTCTATCATTCTCCTTGTCATTGTGCCTACTGTGGGTCGAGGTTGGTTTTTTACCACGCCCATTTGGGTAGCAGCGCTCAGAACCAGTAGACTGTATGCATTCATCACCATATACCAATGTCTCTTGATACCAGGGACCGCATCTTTTAGTCTGCTAGTCCTAAGTGTTGCTTTCCATCAAAAACTCCCTTTATTTCCTCTTCAATGGATTTCTTATCCAAAACCAAGAATCTTGGCAATATCAACATTTTTCTTAATCAATTCTTTCAAGACAGAAAGCTTTTCTTTTTCATGCGTTCTTGAATGTCCAATGATAAAATCCAGCTTTTTTGCAGTTGTTAGTGTATCCTCTTCAACAAGAAGAATGGGTATATTTTTCTCATGGGCAATGCTTAAAATAATCGATGATGGTGGAAATCCACCTGTAAGGACAAGAGATGAGACATTTGCCTCAAGGGCTGCAATATGAATATCAGACCTATCCCCACCCGTTACAACAACAAGGTTTCTCTTTCTCTTAAAGAATGTTATTGCATTTTCAGGGTCCATTGCACCAACAAGGATGGATGAAACAAACCTATCAAAGTGGTCTTCTCCACAAAGAACCCTTGCGTTCAATTCCTTACTCATTGTCCTTATAGAACAAGATGAAAGGAGCTCAACAAAAGGGATTGTTCCCAAAACAGGAATTCCATTTTTTTCAAATAAAACCCTTTCTTTTTCTGCGTAATTCCTGTCTTCATCCCTTACCATATTTAGAACTATTCCTTTCAAAAAACGAGAAAGCCCATTTTTTACAAAAATAGCCCTATCCAGTGTCTCTAGCTTAGAATACCTTTCAACGAGGATAACAGGTAGGTTAAATTCATATGCAACATCAAAGGCACTTAGACCAAAACATGCACCCTGAAAGATATTAAAACCACCCTCAAAGACAAAGACATCCTTATTAGACGAAAGCCTATTATAGGCCCCTTTTAGCTCATCCATTGGAATCCTTTTGCCTTCCATAACCTCATCATAGACATCTTCTGTCAAAACAAGGGGTGAGGAAAGCAAAACATTTCCTTCCCCAAGCAATGAAAAGACAAAACCGGAATCAGCATCCGTTAATACCCCATCTACAATTATCGGAATATAGCCAAATGTCTTCAAATAGCCAACCCTTTTTCCTTCATCCAATAAATTTAATACTGTCCCAATGACAACCGCTGATGTTCCCGAATACTCCCTAATTGATGTAAAAAATATCTTTTTCATTTTTTCTTACACCTCCTATTCAATTATTATCTTGCAATCAACAACAAAACAACCATTGTTATAAGCCTTGAGCGGATTTATGTCTAACTGGATTATTTCTGGAAAGTCTATTGCAAGTTTTGAAACCTTCTCCATTGCCGAGATTACACTATTAAAATCAATCCCTATTTCTCCCCTTACACCAAGAAGGAGTGGGTATGATTTGAGTTCTTTTAGCATATCCATTGCACAATCAGGACATATTGGAAGGAGCCTAAATGCCACATCTTTTAAGACCTCAACATACAAACCACCAAGACCAACCATCAATAAATGGCCAAATTGGGGATCCTTGTTTAAGCCAATAATAAGCTCCTTTGAGGGAGAAAGCATCTTTTGGATAACTGCCCCTAAAATTCTTGAACCTTGAGCAAACTCCTTCGCATTACATATTACATCAATATATGCCTTTCTTAATTCGCTAGGGCTATTTATGGGAAATTTAACACAACCAATGTCTGTCTTATGTAGAATATCAGGGGATGCAATCTTTAAAACAACGGGGTATTTCAGTGTATTTTCTATCTCATAAAGCTTGCTTGTTTCCCTTATAAAATGTGTCTCTGGGAAAGGAACGCCATAGGCTTCCAAAACCTCATAGGCCTCTATTTCAGATAATTCCTTCCTTCCTTCTTCTTGTACCCTTAAAAAAATCCTAGCTACCCTTTCTTTATCAGGAGAAAACTCAAGAAAGTCTTTATGAAAATGGGGCATTTTCTGATTTACCATTCTTTCCAAAACACAAACAGCCCTCTCTGGGAATGAGTAATTAAGCATACCATATTCCCTGAACAATGAAACTGCAGGCTCTATCTCTTTACCTCCCATAAAAACAGGAAATACTGCCTTTTTTTGGTTTTCTACAACAATTCTTGCTGTTTTTTCTATCTCTGTCATTGCCTGGGGCGTAAGGATTAAAATTATCCCATCTACACCCTGGTCATCAATAACTGTTTTTAATGCAAATTCATACCTGTCTGATAGGCTATCACCGAGCACATCAACAGGGTTGTAAAAAGATGCAGAAGGAGGAAGGGCTTTTTTAAGCTTCATTACCGTTTCTTTTGAAAGGTATGAAAGCTGGATACCTCTTGCCATAAGGCTATCTGAGGCAATTATTCCAGGACCCCCTGCATTTGTAATCACTGCTACTTTCTTTCCAGATGGAGACATCTGATTTGCAAAACCAGTCGCCAAAAGGAAGAGTTCATCAATTGACTGAGCAGAAATTATTCCTACCTGCTCAATCACTGCCTTCCATGTCTTTTCTGAACCAGCAAGGCTCCCTGTATGGCAGGATATTGCCCTTTTTCCAGCCTCTGTTTTTCCTGCCTTATAGAGAATTATGGGTTTCTTCGCCCTTTGGCAGACATCAACAAACCTTTTTCCGTCCTTTGTTCCCTCAAGGTATAATGAAATGACAGATGTATCGTAGTCATCTAAAAGGAACTCAATAAGCTCAATCTCAGAGATATCCATCTTGTTTCCAAAGCTTATCATCTTTGAAAATCCAATATTTTCCTTTCTTGCCCAGTCTAAGATTGCAGTGCACAAGGCACCTGATTGAGAGATAAATGCAATTTTTCCCTTCTCTGGAAATTGCTTCGCAAATGAGGCGTTAAGTGGTGTTTTTGTATCAATTAAGCCGAGGCAGTTTGGACCAATTACTCTTATATTATTCTCCTTTGCAATTCTTAAGCATTTGTTCTCAAGTTCTAAACCCTCAATTCCAATCTCTTTAAATCCGCTACTTATAATAATCGCATTCTTTGTCCCAATTTTTCCTAATTCCTCTAATGCTTGGGGAACAAGGATATTCTTTACAACAATAATTGCAAGCTCCGGGGTCTTTGGGCAATCAAGAATTGTAGTAAGGCATTTTATCCCCAAAATCTCCCCTCCCTTTGGGTTTATTGGGTAAATTTCCCCAGAAAACCCAGATAGAATAAGATTAGAAAAAATCTCATAACCAACCTTGCCTTTTCCATGGGATGCCCCGACAACAGCGACACTCTTTGGAGAAAAGAATTTATTCAACTTCCTATATTTCGTTACCTTTAAGTCTGATTAATCTATGACAATCACAGATTATATCAAAAACCTTTCATAAAAGCTAATTCTTTATTGGCTTTACTTTCCTTAATACCTTGATGTTACACCTAAGATTTTTGTAACTAAACAATAAATATCATTTTCAGATTTGTCAAATCCCTTCTATTTCGGAAAAGAACTTGATTTTGTCTGCTTATATTGGAACTTCCGCTAAAATTTACAACAAAAATACAACTTAACTACCTGAAAAATAAGAAATTATGGAA
>DNCM01000109.1 GCA_003498085.1 bacterium | reverse complement strand
TTATTAAAATTAGATAGCTTGCGAAATTTAGCTCAAAATAAAAAAAATGATTTTTTGAATGCTTTATCGCAATTTATTGAACTCCTCAAAAATGATAAGTTTAAGAAGTTACTTTGTTCTCTTCAAGATACTTCTACTCCCTACGATTCAAAAAAAGAAGCTATTCTTCAAGACATTATAAGTTTCTTTAAGAAGGATAAGATTTCGGATGAAGATCGACACCAATTTTTCCACTCTATCTGGTTGAAAATACATAGGGAGATCTCTAAAGAATATTTTTTAAGTTGACAAAATATTCTTGTATTGTTAAGAATAAATAAAGTCGCAGGATTTGAGTTGTGCAGTGGTGTGTTTGTAAATGCATCGATTCCTGAAGAGAGGGTAGAGCTTTTAAAAAAGATTAAAATTAACGATATCTAAAATGAGGATTGGGGTATCTACTGGTGGGGGTGATTGCCCAGGACTTAATGCTGTTATTAGGGCAGTTGTCAAGGCATCATTGAACCTTGGATGGGAGGTTATCGGTATTGAAAGGGGGCTTGAAGGCCTTCTTGATACGAGAAAAATAAGGCATCTTACAAACAAAGATATAGCTGGAATTCTAAACATTGGAGGGACAATACTTGGGACAACGAATAAGGGAAATCCTTTCAGGATGGAGGTAAAAGAGGGGAGGAAAATAGTGATAAAAGATGTATCTGATAAAGTAGTTGAAGGGTTTAAGAAGCTTAAACTTGATGCCTTAGTTATGATTGGAGGGGACGGAACATTGAGTATTGCAAAAGCATTCTATGAAAAAGGGATTCCAATTGTTGGTGTTCCGAAGACAATAGATAATGACATATCTGGAACAGTTATAACATTTGGATTTGATACAGCAGTGTCAGTGGTCACAGATGCTTTGGATAGGTTGCATACAACAGCAGAGAGCCATCAGAGGACAATGGTCGTTGAGGTTATGGGGAGGTATTGTGGATGGATTGCTCTAAATTCTGGGATTTCTGGTGGTGCAGATGTTATTTTGATTCCAGAGATTCCATTCGATATAGAAAGGGTTTGTGATAAGGTTCGGGAAAGGTATAGGAAAAAGAAGGATTTTTGTATCATCGTAGCTGCAGAGGGTGCAAAGCCAAAAGGTGGTGAACTTTTCATAAAAGAGCGTAAAGATATAGGAAAGGAACATCCGCTCCTTGGTGGAATTGCAAAATGGGTTGCTGATGAGGTAAGGAGAAGGACAAAGAGGGAAACAAGATACTTGGTCTTAGGGCATTTACAGAGGGGAGGGACTCCAACAACATTTGACAGGCTTCTTGCAACGAGGTTTGGTGCATCGGCTGTTAGGTTAATACAAAATGGTGAATTTGGGAAGATGGTTGCCTTGATTCCACCAGACATAGAGGCAATTTCATTGGAAGATGCGGTTGGAAAACTAAAGACTGTCCCTCTAAATTCAGATATCATTGTAACAGCAAGGCAGATGGGAATTTCTTTTGGAGATTAAGATGGATGTTTTAGTTACCGGTGGTGCAGGATATATTGGTTCAAATCTAGTAGATAGGCTTCTTGAGAAAGGCTATAGTGTCTGTGCTATTGATGACCTTTCAACGGGAAATATTTCCAATTTAGAAGATGCCTTAAAAAAACCAAATTTCCATTTTATAAATGGTAGCATCCTTGATGAAGGTATCATCGAGCCTTTGATTGAAAAATGCCGTTTGATCTATCACCTTGCAGCTGCTGTTGGTGTAAAGCATGTAATGGATGACCCGCTTAAGGCAATTTTTACTAATGTTTCTGGGACAGAGATAGTCCTTCGCCTAGCTTATAAATACTGGAGGAAAGTTTTACTTGCATCAACATCCGAGATTTATGGAAGGTGTGTGGATATCCCATTTGACGAGGACAATTCTTTAAGGGTTTTAGGTTCGACAAAGATAGATAGGTGGTCATATTCTACATCGAAGGCAATAGATGAACACCTCGTATTTGCATATTCCAAAAAGGGCCTTCCTGTTGTAATTATTAGATACTTTAACTCCTATGGACCAAGGATAGATGAGAAGGGTTATGGGACTGTCGTTGCAAGGTTTATAAAGCAGGCTTTGACAGGTGATCCAATTACTGTTCATGGAGATGGAAAGCAGACAAGGTGCTTTACATATATCGATGACACAGTATCTGGAACTATATTAGCGGCCGAGACAAAGGGTGCAGAGGGCGATGTCTATAATATCGGCTCAAACCATGAAACATCGATATACGATCTTGCAAAACTCATCAAAGATATCTCAGGTTCAAATTCAGAGATTATCTTTACCAGTTATGAAAGTTACTATGGAGAGAGATTTGAGGATACAATGAGGAGGGTTCCATCCACAAAAAAAGCAAAAGATGTCCTTTCTTTTGAAGCAAAAGTAGATCTTAAAACAGGGCTTACAAAGACTATAGATTGGTGTAGAAAAAACTATAAACTGTAATTCCTACATTTATAGCTTAAAAATGAAAAAAGCAAAGGTTGACATATGTGGAAAACTAAAAGAATTTGAAATAATAGAAGAACCTTATCCTCATGTAGTAATCAATACAAAAAAAGAGCTCCATGGTTGGTGGAAGGGAAAGAGGGAGTGCACTGGAGAGAGGTTATTGATAAATCCATACAATGGATGTAGTATTGATTGTATCTTCTGTTATGTTAAAGGTTTTAGCTGGAGTTATTTTAAACTCTTCTTTGAAGAAAAAGTTGTTTCTGTCTGTTGGGATTTTGACAAGATAGTAGCAGAGCAACTTGATTCTATTAATGTTGCTTCATGTGGCTATCTTTCGCCAGTAACCGATCCATTCCAGGATATAAATTCGAAGTATAACCTTAGCGAGAAGATAATTGAGGTGTTCATCGAAAGGAATATCCCGATAGAGTTTGTTACAAAACAAATAATCCCAGATAGAGCAATAGAACTCATAAAGACTCAAATTCATTCATTTGGACAGGTATCTATTCTAACTCAAAATGATGATTTAAGAAAGCTCTTTGTCCCTGGTGGTGCTTCTACTAAAGATCTATTCGAGAACCTTGAAAGACTTGCAAGTAAAGGGATATTTGCTGTTTGTAGGATAGATCCAATCTTTCCCTACCTTACTGATAAAAAAATGGATTTATTAGATTTGATCAAAAGGGCAAAAGATTCTGGGGCAAAGCATATTGTTGCAAGCTCTTTGGATATTCCCAAGTCGATATATAGCCATATTATAGACCGTTTCTCTATATTTGGTACCTCCGTTGTATATGATTATAAAAGACTTTACACAGAACCGATAGATGCTTACTACAATGCCAAAATAGACTACAGGAAAAAATTATTCTCATTCCTAAGAGAGACCTGCGATAGCCTTGGATTGAGCTTTGCCCTTTGTATGGAGTACGAACTTTTAGATGGGAAGGCAATTGGACTGAATAAAGAGTTTGCTAATACGAAAAACTGCGAAGGTATCGATATACCTATCTACATCAGGGATGGAAAGAAGTTTAGACCAGCAAGTAGCTGTGATGGAGCATGTCTAAATTGTAAAGAAGCAATCTGTGGAATTGAAGATTTAGCTATGGCTAAAAATCCAGATTCAAAGAAAGATTTCAAACTTAATGACTACAAAAGATGGAGCAAAAAACTTGAGTTTACATACATGCTAAAATAACTGCTTGTAATTTGTTATGCAAGCCTTGTTTTAAAAATCCTATTTGCCAGCTCTGGATTTGCCCTTCCTTTTGTCTTTCTCATTAAAGCTCCTATTAAGAATCCTAGCGCCTTTTCCTTTCCAGACCTGTATTCTTCTACTGCCTTTTGGTTTTCTCTGATAACCTCATCGACTGCCAAAATAAGACTTTCTTCATCTTTTATCTGAATGAGACCTTTTTCTTTGACGATTTCCTCTGGGTCTTTTCCAGTCTTTTCTATCTCAATGATCACATCCTTTCCTATCTTTCCGGATATCTCTCCTTTTTCTATCATTAC
The DNA here is from genome assembly GCA_003498085.1 of bacterium. Lineage (GTDB taxonomy): Bacteria > UBA9089 > UBA9088 > UBA9088 > UBA9088 > UBA9088. The sequence continues at coordinate 17,378 of DNCM01000109.1, read as the reverse complement.
AAGCATCTTTGCTAAAAGATTTGGTTTTATCTTACATTCATTTATTTTCTCAGGAGAGATAATGGAGAGGACCTCTGTCATTATCCAATTGCTTACTGCTTTTGGATTTTTATAATCCTTTAAGACTTCCTCAAAAAATCTTGCCAATTCCTTCGATGATGTAAGAACACCTGCGTCATATTCTGGGATGCCGTATTCTTCTACAAACCTTTTTCTCTTATGAGATGGAAGCTCTGGGATTTCGTTTTCTAATTCTTCAGTCCGGGCTTTGTCTATCACCAATGGTAGTAGGTCTGGCTCTGGGAAATACCTATAGTCATGAGCCTCCTCCTTCCCTCTCATGGAAAATGTCTTTTGTTTTTTCTCATCCCAAAGCCTTGTTTCTTGAGTGATCTTACCACCTTCTTTTAGGATATTTATTTGCCTCTCTATCTCATACCCCAATGCCCTTTCTACCCATTTGAATGAATTCATATTTTTTACCTCAACCTTTACACCCATTTCCTCCCCAATTCTTCTGACAGAGACATTTGCGTCTACCCTTAAAGACCCCTCTTCCATATTGCAATCCGATATCCCTGCATATTGAAGCACCTCTTTGAGACTAATTAAATATTGATAGGCACAATCTGGACTTTTTATATCTGGTTTCGATACGATCTCAACGAGTGGGACACCACATCTGTTAAAATCAACCAAGGAATAGCCTTCTTTATGGACAAGTTTTCCAGCATCTTCTTCAAGGTTGATGCGTACTACACCAATCTTTTCACCAAGGACATCGATACTGCCATCGACTGCCAAGGGTTGGTCATACTGGGATATTTGATAGGCCTTCGGAAGATCTGGATAGAAATAGTTTTTCCTTGCAAAGATCGATGTCTCATTTATCTTACAGTTTAAAACAATAGATGTAATAACTGCAAGCTCTACTGCCCTCTTGTTTAGAACGGGTAAGCATCCTGGAAGTCCAAGGCAGACTGGGCAGACATTTGTATTTGGATGAGCACCAAATTGAGTTGAGCAAGAGCAAAACAGCTTTGTCTTTGTCTTAAGTTGACAATGGACCTCAAGACCTATAACCCCTTCATATTCCGAAAAATTCTTTTGCATTTTTGTAGTTTATCTCTTCTGCCTCATCTTTTGTAATTTTACAGATATCTGCATATTTTAAGACAACATATTCAACATATTGTGGAATATTCCTCTTTCCCCTATACGGTTCTGGTGCAAGATATGGAGAATCCGTTTCGAACATTATCCTATCTTTTGGAATATAAGAAATGATATCAGAAAGCCTTGAATTTTCGAATGTTACAACACCGGTTATTGAGATGTAAAAGCCAAGCTCAATGATTTTTTTGATATCTCTAATGGTTCCAGAAAATGAATGAAATACCCCTTTTTTTAGATTTTCCTCTTCTACTATTTTCAATGTTTCATCCATTGCATCTCTTGAATGAATGATGAGGGGTAAGCCTTTTTTATTTGCAACCTTAATGAGTCTTCTGAATGAATCCTCTTGAGTTTCTCTTGGAGAAAGATTCCTATAGAAATCAAGACCGCACTCACCAACTGCAACAACCTTTTCATCATCCAAGAGCTCCTCAAGCTCATCATAGAAATTTGTTTCTATTTTACTTGCATAGTGTGGGTGGAGACCGCAGGTTGCAAAGATGTTTTCGTATTTTTTTGCAAGATCTATCGATGTTCTAGATGTTTCAAGCTTTGTCCCGCAGTTTATTATTATCCCAGAAAAACTTTTGATCAAGGCATCCCTCTCTTTATTGTATACGCTACTATCAAGATGGCAGTGGGTGTCTACTAGCATTTGTCTATTCCACCAGGACTGAATGGATGGCAGGAAAGAAGTCTTTTTACTGCCAATAGAATGCCTTTCGCCCCATACTTTTTTATTGCAGTGTATGCATATTCTGAGCAGCTTGGATAAAACCTACAGTTTCTTCCCAAAAATGGAGAGATTGTTTTCTGATAAAATCTAATGGCTAAAAGGAAAAGCTTCATTTTACCAATGAAAGAAATAAATCCTCTAATTTTTTATATTCTAGAGAAATTGCACTGTTTTTAACAACAACAACGATCTGCATATTCTTTGGAATTATCTCTTTATTCGTCCTATATATCTCCCTAAGCCTTCTTTTTATCTTATTCCTTACAACGGATTTTCCTATCTTCTTTGAAATCGATATACCAAATCCATCTCTTTCTCCCTTTAGAAAATAAACAATAAGGCTATCTGAAAATTTTTTTCTTCCATTTTTTATGATATTTTCAAATTCCTTTTTCTTAAGCCTAACACTAGATAGGGGTAAGCCTTTTCCTTCCTTTTGCCCTTCTTCTTGTAATAATTGCCCTTCCATTCTTTGTCCGCATCCTCTTTCTAAACCCATGAGTCCTTGCCCTTCTTATATTATGTGGTTGATATGTCCTTTTCATAAAAGAAATTATAAAGACTCTTTTATTTTGCTGTCAATCAAAGTTTAAATTTTGCGGTAATTCTCGGTAGAAAACAAAAGATTAGCCCTCGTTCCACATTATTTTCGCTAAAGCCTTGATATTACAGGGGTTTAAAAATTTTTTGCACTATATTTACCCTATCACTATATGTTTTTGTTTAATTAGCCTATCTTTTATTCCAGGCTTTTTATATATCTTTGGCCTTTCAACATTTATCTCTGTAAATACGATTCAAAGATCCTTTTATTCGCCAAATAAATAACTTATTCTATAGAAAGCCATCTTTCTATTTCTTCATCCAAGTCATTTTTTGTTAATGAAGGTTCTTTTGATTCTTCTTTTTTTGGTCTACTCTTCATTTTTTCAATAAACAATCTTGTTTTTTCTTCACCAAGGTGTTCAATAAGGACCTTTAATCCTTGTCTGATTATATCAGGTTCCTCTTTTATTGAAATTTCTCCTTTTTCTTCAAAAAGCTCGCAGGTATTGCACTTTTTTATATCGAATATGGCTTCTTTCAGCTTATCACAGACAGCCCTCTCTATGTTTATCTCATACCTTCTTCCGCCAAGACCAATTGCAGAAAAAACTTCATCCTTCCTTAATGAAAATGCAAGGTGACTACACTTTTTTTCAAAAACAGGACAATGTGCTTTGCATATATCCTTTGTTATTCTTGAAGAACCTCTCGTTATCTTTTTACAAATGAAGTATCCCGATTCTTCAACTTCAAAGTATTCACAGGTTTTTTCTTCCATTTCTTTTAATCCATTTTAAACCACACTTCCTTGCTAGATTACGGATATCTGCAATATACCTTTTTCTTTCGTCAACGCTTATTAACCCTCTTGCATCTAAAATATTGAATGTGTGCGAGCATTTTAAGACATAGTCATAAGCAGGGAGGAGAAGATGTTTTTTTAGAAGATTTTCTGCCTCCTTTTGGTAGATTGAAAATAATTCGAACTGGCTTTCTGCTTCCTTAAAATTATATAAAGAGAACTGTACTTCATCCTCAAAATGGATATCGCCATATGTTATACCTTCACTCCAGACAACATCAAAAACATTATCCTTTTTTTGAAGGAACATTGCAATCCTTTCAAGACCATAAGTCAATTCAACTGATATTGGATCTAAAACAAGGGATGCCATTTGTTGGAAGTATGTAAACTGAGTTATTTCCATTCCATCAAGCCAAACTTCCCATCCAAGACCACTTGCTCCCAATGTTGGAGATTCCCAATCATCCTCAACAAATCTTATATCATGCTCTTCTTGATTTATCCCAAGAACTTCAAGGCTTTTCAGGTACACATCTTGGATATCATCTGGAGATGGTTTTATGATAACTTGAAATTGATAGTAATGTTGCAGTCTATTTGGATTTTCTCCATACCTTCCGTCAGTTGGCCTACGGGAAGGCTCAACATATGCAACCCTCCATGGCTTCTTATCCAAAACCCTAAAGAATGTGGCAGGATTAAATGTCCCTGCACCTTTTTCGATATCATATGGTTGTGCTATTAAACATCCGTAATCTGCCCAATATTTTTGGAGATTTAGTATTACATCCTGGAATGTCATTATTATTCTAGGCGCGAGCGGGTTTGAACCGCTGACCCCTTGCGCGTCAAGCAAGTGCTCTCCCACTGAGCTACGCGCCTTTTTATTTCCCATTTAAAAAGGCGACGAGCGGATTTGAACCGCTGAATAAAGGTTTTGCAGACCTCTGCCTTCCCACTTGGCCACGTCGCCACATAATACATTATACTATAGCTACTGCTTTAAAATCAACTCGATCTCATATTGACTCATATTCATCTTTTTTGCAATTTGGGAGATAGGGAGACCCTCATTTCGTAACCTAAAAACCTCTGGAAACCTCTTAGTTTTTATTTTTTCTTCAAATTCTTCAGACTGGGCGATTTTTTTATCAAGCTCATTTAATACTTCATTCGCCTCTTGTATCTTTTCCTCCAAAAGAAATATATTCTTTTCCGCAGTCTGGTTAAACGTAGATATTAGCTTTTCTGCCTTATCAAAAAAAACATTTATCTGTAATCTATCTTTGCGTTTTTCCTTTATTCTGTAAATAATAAAAAACCCTATCACAATTAAAAGAAAGAGAATGATAACCTCTTTCATTTAGACCATTATTCCTTTTTTCGGAGTTCAAGAATAAGGGTTATTTCTCCCTTCCCAATTTTTGTCTTTTGAGCTATATCATCAACGGACAACCCAGAATCTGCTAGTTCATAAATGTATTTATTTAAAACATCCCTCCCTTCCTTCTTTTTATTGGGTTCTTCTTCTTTGGTTTTCTTTGTGGTCCTTATGATTGGTTCCTGTTCAAACATTGTTGCCGATGTAATAAGGCTCTCTATAGAAAGAAGCTTTTTATTTATATCGTCTAAGATATTTTGAACCTCCTTATGCCTTGTCTCAAGGGAAGAAATCCTTCCTGTATCCCTTTCTTCAAAACTATAAAGGGCATTTTCATATGAAATTTTTAGTTTATTGAATTCATTTTGAAGTGGAGTTATCAATTCGGAAGCCACCTGTCTTGCAAGGTCTTTAAAATTTATAGCCTTTAATGATTCAAGAGAGTTTATCTCCTTATCTGTTTCAGAAAGGAGTTTTTTTATACCCTGATAAGCAAAACCAAGCTCTCTAATTTTTGGTTCAAATATAGATGAAAGCTCCCTTCCAATATTAGAGACTATTTTCCCTGGTAATTGTTTTTCAATCTCTCTAACCTCTCCTTCAAGGCTGTGGAGTGCCTGTTTTAGACCTTTAAGTTCATCTTCTATATACGATGGTTCTGGAATAGTAAAGAATGGTTGCCTGTAGGGCTTTCTAGTTTTTGTAAGATGAAAGATAATAAAAAAGATAACTGTGGCGATCAATATTAATGTTACCGCCAATCCAAAAATTCTTAATAAGGAAGGATTTTCTTCTTTGGGGAGAGAAATAGCTTCGATTGTTTCAAAAATTGGTGTTTCGTATACTTCTTCATAAATTGTTTCCGTAACTATTTCCCTTTCTTTAAAAGGTTTTGGCTCTATTGGAGGGGATATCTGTCTTTTTTGGATAACTTTTGTTACCGGCTTTGGCTCTTTCAAAATAGGCGGTCTTTCTTCCTCAAGTTCTTTTACAGGAACCTCTTTTTCAACCGATATCTCTCTCTTAATAATACTTTCATCCCTTGTTTTTAAAGAAAAAAGTTCTATACTTGCCTGAATGGTAAAAGGAATAAGGAGAAGAACAAGGATTTTATTTGACCCTTCTTTTTGCTTCACGAATCTTCTCCTTGATTCCCTTTGGAGGAAATGGAAGAATCCTTTCATCTGGTTTATATTCTGGAGCAAGCTCAAGAACTAGGTTCCAACAAGAAAGGGCCTTTTCAAAATCACCCTTTTTATAATAACAATTACCTAAATTATCATGAAAGAAAGGAACCTGAGGTTCAAGGCTAATTGCTTTCTTATGAGCCGAAATTGCTTCATTAATCATATCTAAGTAGTAATAGGCAAGGCCCATATTATTATAAGCATTTGATGCATAAGGATCGAGTTCTACTGTCTTTTTATATTTAATAATTGCCTGTTCGAAACAATCAAAAGCTTCCTTTTCTTTGTTTGTTTTAAGGTAATAAAATCCTCTTGAGATAAAGCTATTTCCATACATAAAGAAGCAGCTTGGACTAGTCATACCAAAACTAACAGCTTTTGAATAATCACTTAAAGAACAGAAATCGACTTCAATAGGGCTGTTGTAATCAGCAGTGCTAAAGTATGCGTTTCCTCTCCAATAGTAAAATAATGGATTATTTGATTCTAGAGAGATCGCCTTTGTGAATTCTTGCGTTGCAAGACGATATTCTTCTTTTTGAATGAGTGCCTGGCCTAAATAGAAATAAATCAATGGTTCATCTTGCATTGAGGCTTTTGCCCTTTCAAGACAAACTATAGCCTTATCGGGATCATTGAGCTTAATGTAAATTTCGCCAAGAAAAAGGTTTGCCTGAGGATTTTCCTTATCAATCAATACTACATTTTCAAGGACTTTTTTTGCACCCTTGTAATCTTCTTTCTTGAGGTATAACTCGCCAACAAGAAGCCATCCTCTTATATCTTTTGGACTTATCTTTGTTGCAGATAAAACAGAATCTATTGCTTCACTTATTTTATTTTGTCTATAATAAGTTTTTCCAAGGAAAAGCCATCCTAAAAATGAATCTGGGTTTTTTTCTACATCTTTCTTAAAATTTATCTCTGCCTCATTAAGCTCATTTTTAAAGTAGGCGTTATATCCAAAATTAAAGTAATATCCTTCAGAAAAGATAATCCCTGGAATAAACACAAAAAATAAAAATTTTCTCATTTGTAATTATTCAACTTTCATTCTATATGATAATTGAAAGCTTGTCAAGTCCTTTGTTCTTTTACTAATAAAAATACCTCGAGAATATCCCCTATTTTTATCTCTTCATTACTTGCAAGACCTATTCCACACTCAAAACCAGCCCTAACAATAGAAACATCCTCCTTAAACCTCTTTAGAGAGGATATCCCTGCTTCAAGAACATTTTTTCCATCTCGGATAACCCTTGCCTTTGCACCAATTTCAACCCTTCCTCCTTCAACAAAACATCCTGCAATCTGCTTTTTTTCAATCCTAAAGATTTTTCTAACAACAACCCTTCCGATTACTTCTTCCTTCAATATTGGTTCAAGCATACCCTTTGCAGCTTTCTCAATCTCTTCAATGGCAGCATAAATAACATCGTAGATATATATTTTTACCCCTTCTCTTTCTGCAATCTGTTTTATCTTCGCATCAGGCTTTATGTGGAAACCAATTATTATCCCACCCGATGCCTTTGCGAGCATTATATCCTGTTCAAGAATACTCCCTGCATAATAATGAAGAATATTTATTTTAACATCACTTATCTCTATTTTCTTTAAAGCATCCGCTAATGCTTCGCAGCTTCCTGTGGTATCTCCCTTTATGATTATGGGAAGCTCTTTTATTTCGCCCTCCTCTATCCTTTTTCTTAGGGTCTCCAATGAAATCTTTGGTGTCTCAAATGATACTACATGCAAACTTTTTTCTTTTAGGTACTTATTTATAGCATCCTTATCTACTACAAGAAATTTCTCACCAACTTCTGGCGTTTCTGAAAACCCCAATATTTCAACAGGGGTTGATGGATATGCTTCGTTAAGCCTCCTTCTCATATCATCAATCATAGCTCTAACTCTTCCTACCTGGTTTCCAACAATAAATGTATTTCTTATCTTTAATATCCCATCTTGAACAATTACTGTTCCGACAGGACCTAATCCTTTGTCAATCCTTGCCTCAATTACTACCCCCCTTGCTTTTGTGCCTAAGCTGCAAGAAAGATCAAGCATTTCTGCCTGAAGTAATATCATCTCAAGGAGGTTATCTATACCTTTTTTTTGTCTTGCAGAGACCTCGCAGAATATCGTGTCACCTCCCCACCTTTCGTCGATAAGCCCATAGTTTGCAACAGACTGTCTTATCCTATCAGAATTTGCATCAGGAAGGTCTATTTTGTTTATGCAAACAATAATGGGAACATTTGCTACCTTTGCATGGTTTATTGCCTCAATTGTCTGAGGCATTACACCGTCATCTGCGGCAATAATAAGCACAACTATGTCTGTTATCATTGCCCCCCTTGCTCTCATTGCAGTAAATGCTTCGTGGCCTGGGGTATCTATAAATGATATCTCTCCGTTATTTGTTTTTATCTTGTATGCACCAATATGCTGGGTTATTCCACCAACCTCATGAGCGGCTATATTCGTATTTCTTATCGCATCAAGGAGTGTTGTCTTTCCATGATCTACATGACCCATAATTGTAACCACAGGAGGTCTTCTCATAACTAAAAGGTATTATAATGTGCGCTGTTTGTCTTTGCAAGGAGATAATTTGATATGTAATAATATTTTTAATGATAAAAATTACATTCATTCTTCTTATTTTTATTTCTTCCTGTACAATATTCCGATGGATGGTCCCAGAGAAAAAAGAAACTTTAGAAAAGACAAATTTCATCTGGCCTATTGAGGGAAGGATAGTATCTTATTTTGGAAAAAGAAACGGAATGTTTCATAAAGGGATAGACATTGCAGCCCCTGAAGAAAAAAAGATTAAAGCCTCATTAGATGGTGTTGTTACATACTCTGATTTTAGGCCAGGTTATGGAAATCTGATAATTATTGCCCATTCTGATAATTTTTCAACAGTTTATGCCCATTGCAAAGAAAGGTTTGTTCAGGAGGGAAAAAGGATAAAACAGGGCGAGATAATTGCAACGGTTGGAAAGACGGGAAAGGCATTTGGGCCACACCTTCATTTTGAAATAAGGCATTTTGGAGAGGCGAAAGATCCTTTAATTTATCTTAAAAACCCTTAATAATCTATTTAATTAAAAACCTTCTTTTCTTCTTTAGTTCGTTTTTAATCTCAAAGAATTTGTCCCTGAACAATGCAGCCTTTTCAAACTCTAAATTATCCGCAGCCTTTTTCATTTCATCTTCTAATATCTCAATCATCGCCCATGGATCTTTTGATTCTACACCAATCTCTATTTTTGGCGAAACCTTCCTTTTTGCTTCAAGGTATTCTGTGATATTCTTCTGTATTGTTTGTGGTGTAATATTGTTAATTCTATTATATTCCTCCTGCTTCTTTCTTCTCCTTTCTGTTTCAACGATAGCCTTTCTCATAGATTCTGTCATTTCGTCTGCAAACATTATGACACGCCCGTCTATATTTCTTGCACACCTTCCAAAAACCTGGATTAGAGATGTGTAAGAGCGCAGAAATCCCTCCTTGTCCGCATCAAATATTGCAACAAGAGAGACCTCGGGTAAATCAAGACCCTCCCTTAATAGATTTATTCCGACAAGAACACTGTACCTCCCCAATCTTAAATCTCGAAGGATCTCAACCCTCTTTATTGTCTCAATGTCTGAATGAAGATACATACAATCGATACCTTCCTTCGATAGATAATCGGCCAAATCCTCTGCAAGCCTTTTTGTCAATGTTGTTACTAGAACCCTTTGGTTTTTTTCAACCCTCTTTTTGATCTCAGAGATTAAATAGGGAATCTGTCCTTCCTCTTTTCTTATTTCAATGACTGGGTCAACAACACCCGTTGGTCTCACTAATTGCTCAACAACCCTCTGGGATATACCAAGTTCATACTCATCTGGTGTTGCCGAAACATAGATCTTTTGATCTACTTTGGAAAGAAATTCGTCAAACCTAAGGGGCCTATTGTCATATGCAGATGGAAGTCTAAACCCGTAGTCTATAAGGTTCTTTTTTCTTGCCCTATCTCCCTCATACATACCCCTTAGCTGGGGTATCGTAACGTGGGATTCATCAATTATGGTTAAGAAATCAGATGGAAAATAATCGAGGAGGGTAGCAGGAGGTTCACCTTCTTTCCTTCCAGAAAGATGCCTTGAGTAGTTCTCAATGCCGTGGCAATACCCTGTTGTCTGAAGCATCTCCATGTCAAACCTTGTCCGTTCAACAATCCTCTGTGCCTCAATGAGCTTATTCCTCTCCCTAAACCATTTTTCCCTTTCAATTAGTTCTTCCTCTATTGTCTGCAATGCCCTTTTTAGCCTGCTTTGGCTTGTCAAAAAATGCTTTGCAGGATATATAACGGCTTTATTGACATATGTTTTCTCCTTTGTTAAAAGGTCAATGATTGCAATCCTTTCTATCTCATCCGAGAAGAATTCAAGCCTTATTGTCTTTTCGCTGTGAGAGGGAAATATATCCATTATTTCTCCCTTTACCCTGAATTCTCCTCTTTTTGGCGATATGTCGTTCCTTTTGTATTGTAGTCTTACAAGCTCAGAAAGCAAGGAGTTTCTATCCAGTGTATCAGAGACAGAGAAGCTAATCGTTGACTCTTGCCAATCTTCAGGTGAGCCGAGGTTATAGATACAAGAAACAGATGCAACGATTACCACATCATTCCTTGTCATCAAAGCAGAGGTTGCCCCAAGTCTTAATCTATCAATTTCCTCGTTTATATCGCAGTCTTTTTCAATGTATGTGTCAGTTGATGGGATGTATGCTTCTGGTTGATAATAGTCGTAAAAGCTTACGAAGTAGCATACTGCATTCTCTGGAAATAGTTCTTTGAATTCTGAATAAAGCTGAGCGGCTAATGTTTTATTATGAGAGATAACAAGCGTTGGTTTATTAACCTGGGCAATAACATTTGCCATAGTAAAAGTTTTTCCACTCCCTGTAACACCAAGAAGAACCTGATTAGAAAAATCCTTCCTTATCCCATCGACAAGTTCAGCTATTGCATTTGGTTGATCTCCCGTTGGTTTAAATTTGCTTCTTGGTCTAAATTCCACTAAAATTAATTATATCAAAAACCCAAAAAAGTGGTAAAGACAATATGTAATGAGATAAAATATCATTTTAAAATGAAGGTTTTGGGGATTATGGGAAGTCCAAGGAGAGAAGGAAATAGTAGCATTCTTCTTGATGAGGCGTTGAGAGGTGCAGAAGAAGAAGGTTGTGAAGTTGAAAAGTTTATAGTAAGCATGTTAAACATATTGCCCTGCAATGGAGATGAGGAATGTTTTAAAGATGGAATCTGCACTATAAATGATGATATGAACTTGATATATCCAAAACTTCTTACAAAAGATGTAATTATAATAAGTTCCCCTATATTTTTCTATGGTCTTCCGAGTAGCCTTAAAGCCCTCATTGATAGATGTCAGGCATTGTGGGTAAGAAAATTGCCGATCTCTAAAAGAAAAGGCGCATTTATTGGTGTTGGTGCAACGCATAGTAAAGATCTTTTTGATGGAATAGGGCTAACGATAAAATACTTTTTTAAGGCAATTGGCGTTAGATATGTAAATAGCCTTTTTGTAAGGGGTGTTGAAAAGAAGCAAGAGATTAAGAAATACCCTTCTTTTTTAAAAGATGCGTATAATTTAGGAAAAATGCTTGCAAAATAAAAATGTTTATATTATATTAAAAGAAAAAATTTTGAACGGAGGTTTTGGAATATGAAAAATCCAGTTTTAAGATGGGCTTTGACGATTAGTGGGGTTGCCATAGTTGTCATTGTACTATTCTTCCTTGAGACAATGCACAGGGCATGGAGGGAATTTAAGGAGGCAGAAGAACTTTACAAAAAGGATGATATTCCAATGGCAATCCTTTGTTATGGGACCGTCATAAGTTTTTATACACCTGGATCCCCTTGGGTTAGAAAAAGCATGGAAAGGCTTTTTGAGATTGGGAAAAATGCAGAAGAGAAAGGGGATTACAAACAGGCAAAAGAGGCATATGATGAGATAATCCATAGAATCTACTCAATAAGAAGCTTCTATACGCCACATAAAAAAAAGCAAGAGAGAGCAATGAAGCTTAGGGATGAGGCTGAGAAAAAGATAATTGAATAAAATCCTTCTTCATATCTGTTGTGGCCCTTGTTCAACCGTTGCCATAGAAAGACTAAAAGGAAGTCTTGAGATAGCGGGATTCTTTTATAATCCAAATATTTATCCAGAAGAAGAATATGAATTAAGGTTAGAGAATGCAAAGAAGGTCTGTGAAATGAATAATGTCCCTTTTATCTTGCCAACCTACGAACAGGAAAAATGGGAAAAGACGGTAAAAGGCTATGAGGATGCAGAAGAAGGAGGGGAGCGATGCAAAAGGTGTATTACAATGAGGCTTAGGGAAACAGCAGAAAGAGCAAAGAATGAAGGGTTTAATTTCTTTGGAACAACCATTACAGTAGGACCAAAAAAACCTTCGGAAAAAATAGCAATATATGGAGCGAAAATAGAAGAAAAGATTGGAATCCCATTTTATCATTGCGATCTTAAGAAAAAGGGTGGGATACAAAGAAGTATTGATTTGTCAAAGGAGTTTGGTCTTTATCGCCAAAATTATTGTGGATGTAGGTACTCATTGTCAAGATGTCAAATATAATCATTGGAGTAACAGGAAGTATTGCTTGCTATAAGTCGTGTGAGCTTATAAGGCTTTTTAAAAAAGGGGGGGCAAATGTTTCTGTTGTCATGACAAAGAATGCAAAGAAATTTATTTCACCTCTTACATTAGCAACTATTTCTCAAAATCCGGTTTCATGGAAAATAGGGTTTAAATTGGAGCATAAAGAAAAATATGACCTTATCATAATTGCTCCAGCAACAGCAGATATTATTGGAAAGATTGCGGGTGGTATTGCAGACGATCTTTTAACAAGTCTTGTTTTGGCAAGGAAATCACCCCTTTTAATTGCTCCTTCTATGGATGAAGAGATGTATTTAAATCCAATAACCGAGGAAAATATTGAAAAACTAAAGTCTCAAGGGGTAAGGTTTATTGGTCCAGAGAAAGGTCTATTGGCATCTTATAAAGAGGGAATTGGAAGAATGACCGATACAAACAAGATATTTGAAGAGGCAAAGATTATATTGGACATAAACAAGGCTTTGTCCGGCAAGAAAATTCTAATTACAGCAGGGGCAACAAGGGAGTATATCGACCCAATAAGGTTTATTACAAACAACTCTAGTGGGATTATGGGGCATTGTTTAGCTGAGGAGTTTGCATTATTTGGGGCTAATGTAAGCATTATTACAACAACATCTATAGAAACTCCATCTATAATAAAAAGATATTCTGTAAACACAACATATGAGATGAAAGAAATGATTGACAGGCTATTTGATGATTGCGATATTTTTATATCGACCGCTGCTATTTCTGACTTTAGACCTGAGAAAAAAAGCCAATCAAAAATAAAGGATAAAGAAATTACCTTAAGGCTTATAAGGAATCCAGATATTCTTAAATGTGTCGGACATAAAAAGAAAGATAAAATAATCGTTGGTTTTTCTATAGATACAGAAAATCCGATAGACAATGCAAAAAACAAGATGAAAGAGAAAAATCTTGATATGATCGTTGTGGGCAGTTTATCCAGTTTTTCTTCTCCTAATATAAATCCAACGATCCTCTATAAAGATGGTAAGATTGAGGAATTTGGATGCATTTCAAAGAGGCAATTTGCCCATATGCTTATATCGAAACTTAGCACAGTTTAAAAATGATTCACGGGACTGCAATCGTTAGCAAAAATGCTCAAATTGGGAATGGAGTTGAAATTGGCCCTTATTCTATAATAGAAGATGATGTTGTCATTGGAGATGGAACAAAAATAGGACCTTATGTAGTTATAAAGAATGCAAGGATTGGAAAGAATTGCAATATTTACCTTGGTGCTGTTATTGGAGAAGATCCGCAGGTTAGTGGATGGAAGAATGTTTCATCTTGTGTTGTAATCGGGGATAATAACACTGTTCGCGAATATGTAACAGTCCACCGTTCATTTCAAGAAGGAAAGGAAACAAGAATAGGAAATAATAATTTCATCATGGCGAATGCCCATATTGCTCATGACTGTATAATTGGAGATGGTGTTGTCATTACGAATTTCGCAGGATTAACTGGCCATGTTGTTGTTGAAGATAGGGCAGTAATATCTGGTTTCGTGGCAATACATCAATTTGTCAGGATTGGACGCCTCTCTATACTCGGTGGTGCATCAAAGGTTGTTCAGGATGTTCCACCCTATTTTATTGCTGATGGTCATCCTGCCTCCTGTGTTGGGATAAACAGCATTGGTTTGCAAAGGGCAGGTATCTCAACGAAGATAAGGCAGGATATAAAAAATGCATATAGATTATTGTACCGTTCGCATTTAAATACAACTCAAGCACTGATAAGAATAAAAGAGAAAATTCCAGCTTCTTTTGAAATCAATCACCTTGTTGATTTTATAAAAAACTCTCAAAGGGGGATTTGCTAGTATATTAGCTGTAAATAGATTTTAAATTCTCCTTTTTTTAATTTTTCCCATTCATTATTTTGCTTTTTAAAATAAGATCTTCCAAATGTAAGTGATTCGTCTATGGGAAGTAAGAAAGAACCATTTTCTCCCGCAATTATTATAGTGTTTTCTCCTTTATTGAAATAGCCAGGATCTAACTTTATTGAGCCATTTTGAATAAGGCTTCCTCCTGAACCAAGTCCGCAACTACCCCTTATTTTTCCATTTATATCGATAGCTAATGTCCCTCCTGTATCCGTCTGATATGCAAACAACAATACAACCTCTTTTAATTTCTCGATATCCTCTGTTATGATAAGCTTCTTTTTAATCTCTGCCTTTTCTTTGAGAACAAAAGGCCTCTTACTTAATTTTTCGTTGTCAAAGTTATCCTTTATAATGATCATATCGGGAAGGATTTTATGTATTCCTGAGGGATTAAAAAATGGATAAAATGTACCCAAAATACTTTGGGAATAAACAAGGGCAATAGAGAAAAAAAGGAGAATTAAGGAGAAAAGGATAGGCTTTATTTCCCCTTTTTTTATCCTTTCATACCACCAACAGAAACTAAATCCTGCAAAAACAAGAAAGCAAGGTATAAAGCATAGTCTATGCCTTCCCAAAACATGCATAATAACAATGGCTAATATTCCAGAAAAGATAAATATAAAAAGTAGAAATGCACTTTTGTTTCTCATTGAAAGAATAAGCCCTGTTAAGGCAAGGGGTCCAATTAGTCCAAAACCAATGAAGATAGGAAGTGAAATCAAAGAAGAATATCCTCTCTGCATTGATGAGTTGAGATTATTATCAATCTCAGCAGCACTTAAACAAAGAAGGAGTTTTCTGAAAAGAAGGCCTATGAAAGACTTTGTATCTTCTTTAGCAAAAGCAACAACCTCTTCTATGTATACCCTATCACCCTTTTCTTTTACCTTTTGTGTTACTTTATCGTAATAAACAGGAGGAGGATAAGTATATTCACCCGTTGCATAAGGATTATTTCCAATCCAAAGAAGAATTGGTCCATTTGTTGAGATAAGGACAAATCTGCCTGATACAAGGTAGTTTCTAATGGTAGCTGGAGAGATAGTGAGAAGAATGATTAAGCAAAGAAAAGCAAATCTTAATAACTTTGGACCTTGAGCTTTAAGTTTTAAGTTTTTTAGCATCCAGATTAAGATAAATAGAATAAATAGCAAAATATTTGCCCTAGAAAGGGCAGATAGACCTATGGATATTCCAGCAAAGGCAAGGTTTTTATAGGAAGGTTTATTCTCTACTCTCAAAAGAAGGAAAATAGCCAAAGTATTCAAAAATGTTACAATGGATTCCATAAGGAAAACACCTTCATGAACATAGAAAGGGGCATAGAAAATAAAAAGTATAAGCGAGATTATCCCAACTGTATAGCCAAATACATTTTTTCCTATGAGATATACAAGTAAGCCTGTACTAGCACCAATTATCATTTGGATAAGCTTTGCAATGTAAGGATTTTCTCCGAAGATTTTATAGATTAATGCAAGAAAATAAAAATAAAGTGGGCCATAATAATATGACTCTTTTTCTGAAAACGTGCCATTTATAATCTCTTTGGCAAAATTGTTGTATGTTGCCATATCTGTTCCTGGTTGTGGATTATAAAAATATGGATCGTTTGCATTAAGGTGGGAAAGATAGATAAGTCTAAGAACTAAAGTAAGGAGAAGGAGAAAGAAAACAACTATTGTTCTTTGTTTTTCTCTAATAAATTTCCATCCAATATCTTTTTTTCGTATTTTTTTCTTCATCACTTTGTTCCTACAAAAATTTGTTATAATATTTTTCCAACCAAAAGGCTTACTTCATAAAGAAAGATCAAAGGAATTGCCATAAGAAACATAGTTACTGGGTTCCAATCAGGGGTAAGGACAGCAGAAATTATCAAAATTCCAATATAAACAAATTGCCATTTTAGTCTTAAATCCCTATATGTGCATACTTTAAGTTTAATTAGGGAAATGACAATAAGGGGTGCTTCAAAAATAAAACCGAATATAAAGACAAACCAGCAAACAAATCCGATATAATACTCTGCCCTAATACTTGAAGAAAGAACACCCTCTGCTTGGGAAAATAGCCATTTTAGAGCAAAAGGAAGGACAACAAAAAACGAAAATAAGCAACCCATGAGAAAAAGAACAATGGAGGCAATGACTATCCAAATGATTTTTTTTTCATTTTCTTTAAGTGCGGGAAAGATAAAAGCAAACATTTGATAAAAGATTATAGGTAAAGAAAAAATAATTCCAGAAAATAAGGCAATCTTAAGCTTAACTACAAACGGTTCAATGGGGGAAAGATATATAAGCTCTATATCACCAGCAGGTCTTACAAGAAAAGAGAAAGCTTGCCAACTGAAAAAGAAAGATATACTTGCTACAATTGTAAAAAAAACAAGAATTATAACGAGTCTTTTCCTGAGCTCTTCAAGGTGCTCAAGAAAGCTCATTTTATTCTCATCCACTCTTTTCTTCTTTTACCTCTGTTATCTCTTTAATGTCCTTCTCTACCTTTTTTATCTCCTCGTCTGCACCAGAGATTGTTTTTCTGAAGTCTTTGATTGCTTGGCCCAAAGCGCCGCCAATTCCAGCAAGCCTTCCTGCTCCGAAGATAACAAGGGCAATAAGGAGTATAATGATTAGCTCTGTTGGCCCTAATCCAGCTATCATAATTTACAAGTTTATAATTTGAAATTTATAATTGTCAAGCTGGCCAAAACTGTAACCTATTCCATAAGTCTGCGAGGTAAGTCCTGTCTAGGTTTTCTACACCCATTTTATCCAATATAGGAAAAAATTTGCATTTTTCTTATTAAAGAAAAAAGAAAAAATGCCGATATATAGGATAGAAATGGAAGAAAACGGTTTGTTTCAATATTTAGAGGAATTCAAACTTTCATATGGCAAAG
>DNCM01000106.1 GCA_003498085.1 bacterium | reverse complement strand
TATGAGCCTTGAGGTTTTATGACTGTTTCCCATTTTCATTACCTTAAATAATGGAATTAACTTCTTTAAACCATTTTTCAGCGATAAGGAATTGAGACTTATATCAATTTTCGGCAATGAGGTTTCGAGGTTTAAGGATATATGGGTAAGAATGTGCAAAAAACATTCTAGATTATGATAAAATATTACATAAAACTTATGGGTTTAACAAAACTATTGGATAAATCAAAATCTAAAGGATCAATCAGGATAACCCTTGAAGTTGCTTCTATCTTAGGAATATTTCTATGTGGACATTGCAAAGGCTTGACCTTGAATGAGGCAATAAATATTGGTCTTAAGAATAACAGGGAACTTCTTTGTTATGAAAAAGAGATCGAGAAAGAAAAGCTTCATTTAAAATCCCTCTATGCAGAATTTTATCCACATATCTCTCTAAGCAATAGCCTATCGTACTCAAGGTCGTTTAAAGACAAAGAAAAAGATCCTTACAGTACAGCAATCTCAATCTCTCTTAACCAACCAATATTTAAGGCAGAACTTTTCCCGGCAATCAGGGAACAAAGATTATCCCTTAACGAAAGATATCTTTCTTATAAACAAAAAAGGCAAGAACTTATCCTTAATATAGCAAGGGAATACTACAACATAAAAAGGCTTATTGAAATAGAAAAAGAGCTTAAAAAGTCCTTTGAGAGGCTTAAGAAACTCCTTGAGATAGCAGAGTTAAAATACAAAGAAGGTTATATCCTAAAGATTGATTTGGATGAGGCAAGTTTATCACTAAAGATGAAAGAAATGGAGATAGTTGAGAACGACAAAGAGATTGAGATTTCAAAAGAAGGCTTAAAAATTCTCATTGGAGCTACATCACCAATTGAGATTTCAGATTTCTCGCCGATTGAGCTTAAGATATATGACAATAGCTTTATTTTAGAAAATAATATCAACATAAAAAAGATAAAGATGTCACAAGAAAGGCTTAATCTTTCATTAAAAAAGATAAACAGGGAACTTTTCCCAAGTGTTTCATTGTCTGGGAGCTACAATTGGCAATTTAATGAAAAGAATTTAAATAAATCATTTGATAATCTAGAGGGAGATGGTTCTTGGGCTATCTACATAAAATGTGATATCCCTATCTTCGATGGAGGAATTAGAAAAAATAGAATAAAAGAAGTAAAACTATCCATGTATGAAAATAGAATAATCCTTGAGGAAGAAAAAGATAAATTAATCCTTTCTACAAAGAGGCTTAAGGATGAGCTTGAGAATATAGAGGAAAGGATTGAATTAAAGAAAGCCCAAATCCGCCTTTGTGAAGAAAGGCTGAATATCAACACCCTTAAGTTCAAAGAGGGAAGATCAAAAATAACTGATATTTTAGAGGACGAAGAAGATCTATTAAGGGCAAATTCTAGCTATGTCTCTGTAGGATATGATCATGAGATAAAGAAGATGGAATACTACAGAGAAATTGGAGTCTTGGAGGATTTCTTTGAAGATTAAGTTATTTGTTTTATTCATTGTCGTTTTGACTTTAGGTCTTAGTGGATTCTTTTATCTTAAGAGAAAAGAAAAAATAATAAGTGTCTCATCTTATACTGTAAAGAAAAGAGATTTAAAAATAACTGTCATTGCAAGGGGAGAGGTAGCTTCAGAATCAAAGCACAAGATAAATGCCCCGATATCTGGACAGATTAAAGGGATAATGAAACAAGAGGGAGATATTGTAAAAAAGGGAGAGATCTTGCTAATTTTTGATACCTCTTCGCAATTGGCAAGGTTAAAAGAGGTAGAGAGGAACATTATTGAGGTAGAAAATAGACTACTTGAGCTTAATGAGGGAATAGAGATAGAGAGGGCAAGAAAGGCATTTAGTGAAATAGAGCTGGCATTACAGGAGGCAAAGAAGGAGCATGGATCTCAGAAAATTCTATATGAGAAAGGGGCAATACCAGAAAAAGAATACTTTGCATCCCTTTTAAATTTACAAAGAAATGAGGAAGAATACAAACTTAGAGAGAAAGAGCTTTCATCGATAATAAAAAGAAACGAGGCAGAAAGGCGCCTTTTGGAATATAACTTGGAGAAAGAAAAGGCAAATTATAAGGAGCAAGAAAAAAATCTCTCTTTTACAGAGGTAAAAAGCCCGATCAATGGTATCATAATTCAAAAGGCTGAAGGGATTGAAGAAGAAGGCTTTGTCTCTCAAGGAACAAGTCATTTATTTACAATTGCATCATTACAATATGAAGTATCCTGTTCCGTCGATGAGCAGGATATAGGAAATATAAAATTAGGACAGCTTGCAACGGTTATTCTTGATGCATATCCCTACAAACCAATCGAAGGGAAAATAAAAAAGGTTTCCTCTACTGTTTCGTCGGAGGAATATGGGCGAATAAAGACAAAATCATTTCCTATAAGGCTCAGTATAAATAAACCAGATGATATCGAACTTTATCCAGGCATGTCAGGAGATGTCAAGATAAATCTATCGTTTAAAGATAGACTTGTTATCCCTTTTGATGCAGTCTTTGGTACAAGAGAGAAAAAGTATGTGTTTCTAATCGAAAAAGATAGGGTAAAGAAAATAAAGATAAAGACAGGTCTTGAGAGTATAGATAAATTTGAGGTTTTAGAGGGGCTAAAAGAGGGTGATAGGATAGTCCTTAATCCACCAGAGAATTTAGAGGAAGATACTTTGTGTAAGGTAAGAAAATGATTGTCCTTGAAAATGTATCCAAATATTATAAAATGGGAGAGGGTTTAATCCGTGCATTAGATGGGATATCCCTTAGGATAAACGAAGGGAATTTCTTGGCAATAATGGGACCATCTGGGAGTGGGAAGTCAACCCTGATGAATATCATTGGATGTCTTGACCGACCAACATCTGGGGTTTATCTTTTTGAAGGAGAAGATATAACCAAGAAAAAAGAGAGGGAACTTGCATTTTTAAGGAACAAAAAGGTTGGTTTTGTATTTCAAACTTTTAACCTACTTCCAAGATTCTCTTGTTTAAAGAATGTTGAACTTCCCTTATTCTATGCAGGCTATAGCAAGGATGAAATGCGGAAAAAGGCATATAAGGCACTTGAGGCAGTGTATCTTTCACATAGAATAGACCATAAACCATCCGAGTTATCTGGAGGCGAGATGCAGAGAGTTGCAATTGCAAGGGCATTGGTCAATGACCCAAAAATCATATGTGCAGATGAACCGACAGGAAACCTCGATACAAAGACAGGTGAGGAGATAATGAATATATTCTATTCATTGAACAATAATGGGGTAACCATTATACTTGTAACCCACGAGAAAAAGCTTATTTCCTTTGCAAAAAGAAGGATATTCCTTGTTGATGGAAGGATAGTCGATTGAAATTTCCTGAATATACAAGAAATGCATTAGATGTCATCTCTGCAAACAAATTCAGAGCTTTTTTAACAACCCTTGGCATACTCATTGGAACTGCAAACCTTATCATGGTTGTCTCCCTTATTGATTCAACAGAAAAACAAATTAAAGATAGGTTTGGAAGGTTTGGCACAAGGCTTATTTATCTTGGTATTCATAAAGAAGTTTTTGGAGAAGATGAGCTTTCTATGATAAAGAAAATCGAAGGGGTTTCCTGTGTATGTCCAAGCATTTGGTATTTAACGATATTTAAGGTAGGGAGGAAGGATAAGCATATTGAAATAATAGGTTCATCGCCTGAGACAATGTATGTTGAAAATATAGAGATAGAAAAGGGAAGGTTTATTATAGATAGCGATGTCTATAACAAGAGAAGAGTGTGTATTATAGAGAGAAAACTTGCAAATAAGCTCTTTAAAGGGCTTTCTCCGATAGGTGAAGAAATGAAAATTGAAAATATACACTTTCAGATAGTTGGAGTAACAGAAAGCAAAGGATTTATGAAATGGTGGGAAGATATACTTTATATTCCATATACAACACTTATGGAATTCTCAGGACAATCATATATAAACCATTGTGGGATATTGGTCGAAGAAGATGAGGATTTAGAAGCCTGTGTCCAAAGGATAAAGAGATGGTTTATAAAAAAATACAAAGAGGAAGACTTTCACATTGAAACATGGGAGGAGATGATTAGAGAAGTAAAGGAGGGAACCAATATAATAAACCTTATAGGTCTTATCATCTCTGGGCTCTCTCTACTTATCGGTGGTATTGGAATAATGAATGTTATGCTCGTTAGTGTCAGGGAGCGTACAAGGGAGATTGGGATAAGAAAGGCTGTTGGAGCAACAAATAGGGATATAGTCATCCAATTTTTGATTGAGAGTATAACACTAAGTCTTGTAGGTGGTATCGTTGGAACAATAATCGGTATCATTGGAGCGCTTATATTTTCTCCATTGCTTGATCTTCCAAGGAGTATTAGTATCTCTGCTATATTTGTCGGGTTTTTAGTTCCATCCCTTGTTGGACTATTTTTTGGTGTATGGCCTGCAAGGCAAGCTTCTCGTCTTGACCCAATATGTGCCTTAAGGTACGAATAGAACGAATATTTTTGAAATAAGCTGTGTCTAAATTTATAAGTGGAAGATGATTTCTCATTGATAAAAAGATATATTGGAGGAGATAAGGATTGTTTTGAAGAACTGGTAAGGAGGCATTGGAGAAGGACAATGAATGTTGCTTATCAAATATTATGAGGATGCAAAGGATATATCG
The DNA here is from genome assembly GCA_003498085.1 of bacterium. Lineage (GTDB taxonomy): Bacteria > UBA9089 > UBA9088 > UBA9088 > UBA9088 > UBA9088. The sequence goes on along the minus strand of DNCM01000106.1, from coordinate 40 downwards.
CAGGAGGTATTTGTAAAGATCACCGATTTTCATACAGAAA
>DNCM01000055.1 GCA_003498085.1 bacterium | reverse complement strand
ACTATAAACAAGAATTGGATAGCAAACTTTCCGAAAAATTTCATATTAAGTCATTAACACTTGAAAACCAATTTTATTTTGGTATATAAAGGTTTTTAAAAGGTGTTAGATGGTTATCACAAAAATCACAATACCAAATTCCCTCTATTTCCGAGTATCTTTATTTTCCTGCAAAAGTTTGTTGTCAAGTTTTTAAGATGAAACTTTCTTTTTTTGATTATGAACTCCCAAAGGAATTTATTGCCCAAAAGCCATTAAAGGATAGGTCAGGCTGTAAAATGCTTTTTTATGATAAGAAGAAAGATGACATAAAACACCTTATTTTTTCCGATATAGTTGAGCTTTTTACTCCAAATGATCTGCTCATTTTAAACGACACAAAGGTACTCCCTGCAAAGCTATTTGGAATAGTAAATAAAACATGTATCGAGATTCTCCTTACAAGAGAAGAAAATGATATTTGGGAGATATTGGCAAAACCTAAAAAAAGATTGAAAGAAGGTACAATTATCAACTTTGAAAAAGGCATATCATGCAAAATCATCTCCCTTTTTCCATTAAAAGCAAAGTTTAATTGCAATATATTGAATTACATAGAAAAAATAGGAAAAGCACCCCTTCCACCATACATAAAAAGAAATTCAGAAGAAAGTGATAAGGAGAATTACCAAACTGTATATGCTAAGAGTTTAGGTTCAATTGCTGCACCAACAGCAGGTCTCCATTGGACAAAAGAACTTCTTTCTAAACTAGAAGAAAAAGGGGTTTCTATTTTTTACATTACATTACATATTGGAAAAGGAACATTTGTATTTCCAAAGACAGAGGATGTTGAAAAGCACAAGATGGATAGTGAATATGTTGAAATTCCAAAGAATTTTAAGATTGGCAAAAAAAGGGTAATTGCTTGTGGGACATCTGTTGTCAGAGCAATCGAATCGTTGGAGAATATAGAAGTAGGAAAGAAGAAATTTTGGACAGATCTTTTTATTTATCCTGGGTTTAAATTCAAGTGGACAGATGGAATGATTACTAATTTTCACTTTCCAAAAAGCCCACCTTTCATTATGACATCTAGTTTTGTTGGACTTGAGAAACTTAGGGAAATATATGAGGAGGCAAAGAGAAAAAATTATAGATTTGGAAGCTACGGGGATTGTATGATTGTGTTATGAAAAAAATATTCATCCTATTCTTTTTTTTAGCAGGTACTGTATTTTCCGACTATGTTCCCGGCGAGGTTCTTGTTAAACTTAAAGGAAAGAAAACTGGTATTCAATCAAGCTTTATTCTTTCGATAGATGTTTTATCCCTGGAAGATAGGATTTATAAACTAAAACTGAAAAAAAGTTCTGATATATTCAAAGTAATCGATGAGCTTATGAAAGATCCAAATGTAGAGTATGCTGAACCGAATTACATAAGGAAAATACAGAATATAAAAAATGCAGTGCCAAATGATCCTTATCTTGATCAACAATGGGGCCTTCGTAGGATTAGAACTCCTGAAGCATGGAACATAGAAAAAGGAGGTCCTAATGTAATCATTGCAATCCTTGATACAGGGATAGACTACAATCATTTTGACATTGACGATAAGATAATTGGAAGTCAAAGTTTTGTAGCATCTGAGGAAGACCCGATGGATTACAGTGGTCATGGAACCCATGTCTCCGGGATTGTAGGGGCAGAAGTAGACAATGGTACAGGATGTGCTGGTGTTGCGTGGAACTGCAAGTTATTAGCCATAAAATGTCTAGACAAAAAAGGTAATGGCGAAGATTCAAATGTTTATAGTGCAATAAAGTATGCGGCAGATTACGGAGCAAAGGTTATAAATATGAGCTTTGGAGGAACAGGCTATTCTAAAACCCTAAAAAATGCAGTAGATTATGCTCATAATAAAAATGTCCTTCTTGTTGCGGCTGCTGGGAATAGTGGAGGGAGCCAGATTTTCTACCCTGCAGGATATGAAAATGTTATGGCTGTTGCGGCAACAGATATCAACGATAGAAAGGCATATTTCTCACAGTATGGCTATTGGGTTGATATAGCTGCACCAGGTGTTCGTATCTTGAGCACTAGTCCAAACAACAAGTATTTATACTCAGATGGAACATCCATGGCATCACCATTTGTCTCTGGAGTAGCAGGACTTATGTTTTCAAGGTATCTAGGAACAACGAACACATGGGTATTCTCTGAGATAAAAAGGCTCTCTGATAGAATAGACATCGAAATAAATGGTGGAATTCTAAATGCTTATAAGACACTCTGTGGGACAAATACAAAACCATCTGCTTTTTCTCTCATTCAGCCAGCAAAAGACAGTTGGATATCGAATACCTATCCATTATTTAAATGGCAGAGGTCTTATGATCCTGATTGGGGTGATGAAATAATATATAAGGTCTTCCTAGGAGTAGCAGAAGAGGGTATGAAAGAGATTGTAAAGATAAATGATAGCTCAGTAATAGGAGATCATTGCTTTTGGATACCAAGTTATAAAAATCCACTTTCAAAAGGCAGAATGTATAATTGGATGGTTGTTGTGGAAGATTCATCTGGCGGTACATATTCAACATCTGTTTCTACATTTACAACAACATCTATTGTGATGTTTCCAAATCCGGCAAAAAATGGCAAAACTGTCAGATTTAGAGGCATTCCCTTGACAAAAAGTACATGTTTTGTGTCAATATATACCTTGGCCGGAGAACTGGTTGAAAAAATTCCCGAAAATAAAGGAGAAGATGTCTTATGGAATACAAAACCTGTAGCGTCTGGGGTCTATCTTTACATAATAAGCAACTCAGAAAAAGTATTTGCGAAAGGAAAAATTGGAGTTATTAAATAATGGAAAGGGATTATCTTGTTGAATACCTTACACATACTCCTATCCATCATGGAATGTGGAGGGCAATTGAAGGAAAGTTTTATCTTGATGCAGGTCTTAATGAGCCAATCCTTGATATTGGATGTGGAGATGGACTTTTTGCCTCTATGTTTTTTAAAGGAAAAAAGTTATTTGGTATGGATATTTCTTATAGTGAGGCATGCAGGGCAAAGAAAAGAAGGGTCTATAAAAGTGTTTTGTTATCAGATGCACCAAAATTGCCATTTAAAGACCAGAGTTTTTCTTCGGTTCTAAGTAATTGCAGCCTTGAGCACATAGAAAATGTAAAGGATGTTTTTTATGATGTATTTAGGGTTCTTAAGCAGGGTGGTCTATTCTGTTTTACAGTCCCAACCGATTTGATAGGAGAGAACTTTCTCTTTGGTGATTTTTTAAAGAAAATAGGTATGAGGCCTATTGCCTCATTTTTTTCTTTTGTAAGAAAAAGGATATACAAAGAATATCATAACCTTTCTATTGATACCTGGAGGAATATGGTTGAGAAAGCAGGCTTTGAGGTAGTAGAGTATAAAGGATTTTTTGGAAAAAAGATAATGGGCGTATGGTCTATTCTATTTTTTCTTGAAGGTTGGAGGGTTATTTTTAAATACCTTTTTGGAAGGTGGTATTTATTTAATATCTTCCGTGAAAAACAAGCTAAGTTCTTTGCGAGGTTTGTAAGGGATATACCGCGCAATGAACCTGTTTGTGTATTCTTTCTTTGTAGAAAAAGATGAAACTTGTGGATAGTATCGTTGAGTGGATTAGAGAAAGGATAGGTGAGACAAAGAAGGATGGAGGGGTACTTGGTTTGAGTGGTGGACTTGATTCTGCTGTTGTTTCTGCCCTTGCAAAGAAGGCTTTAGGCGATAATCTATTAGGTTTGATAATGCCTTGCTATAACAAAAAAGAAGATGAGGATTATGCAAATTCTGTTGCAAGCTGTCTAGGTATTAAAACCCAAAGGATTCTATTGGACCCAATTTATGACTATTTAATAAATATTCTTCCCGAAGGAACTAACTTTGCCAGAGCAAATATAAAGCCGAGGCTCAGAATGATCGTCCTTTATTATTTTGCAAATACTCTCAATTATTTAGTGATAGGTACAGGAAACAAATCAGAGATTATGGTTGGTTACTTCACAAAATATGGGGATGGAGGTGTTGATATTTTACCAATCGGCGGTCTTTTAAAAACAGAAATAAGAGGGCTGGCAAAGGAGCTAGAAATTCCAAAGGAGATTATAGAAAGGGTACCATCAGGAGGTTTATGGGAAGGACAAACCGATGAGCAAGAATTGGGTATTACATATAATGAATTGGATAAAACACTCGTTGCTATAGAATCTGGAGATATATCAGGAATTTCTCAGGATTTAGTAGCAAAAGTTAAGGGATTGATTGAGGCTTCCCAGCATAAAAGATCGATACCACCTTCATTTTTGCTGGGGAGCGAGGATTCGAACCTCGGCACCAAGATCCAGAGTCTCGTGTCCTACCGCTAGACGACTCCCCAATCTTTACATAAGAATATACAAAAAAGACGAGCAGGTCAAGGGATTTTAGTAATTCTCGGTAAAAAAACAAAAGGTTAAAATCATCTTTTTTAACTTTCAAAAGAGGCTTCTTTACGAGATTTTTTGTTTTCTTTTTGGTCTTTTTTCTTTGTTTATGTATTCTTTTTGAACTTAGCGCACCTTCGGT
>DNCM01000118.1 GCA_003498085.1 bacterium | reverse complement strand
TACATTAGATTTGACGAAAGTTGGGAAATTTGTGTTATTTCGATATAAATTTCTTAATCATTTTTTTTAAAAATCACTTAAGATTCAATTGATTTTTAGTATATTTAAAGACATTTCCCTATTTTTTGTTGTGTAGGTTGGGCTCTATTGCTGAATAATGGTTTTATAATAGTATACAGCCTTTATTTTATCTCAACAATATGCCTTAATTCTTCAACAATATCCATCACATCGCAAACCATCTTGCACCCATCCTTTATCAATCTGTTTGTCCCTTTGCTTGTCTCTTTTGTTATTTCACCAGGAACAGCAAATACTTCCCTCCCTTGTTCTAATGCAAGTCTTGCCGTTATTAAGGCACCGCTTCTTTCCTTTGCCTCGACAACAACACATCCTAAAGAAAGGCCGGATATTATCCTATTTCTTCTTGGGAAGTTATCTTTTTCTGGTAGTGTTCCCAAAGGAAATTCGGAAACACAAGCACCATTTTTACAGATCTCGTCAAAAATCCCTTTATTTTCCTTTGGATATATAACATCAAGTCCAGAGCCCAGAACCGCAATGGTCCTTCCATTTTTGCTTAAGCAAGACCTATGAGCAATTGTATCTATTCCCTTCGCCATACCTGAGACAATAGTAAAACCAAGCCCAACAAGACCTTCTGTAAACATTTCACAGGCCTTTTTTCCATATTCTGTAAAAACCCTTGAGCCAACTATTGCTATTGCAAGTCTATCTTTTTCCGTAATCTCTCCTTTTATATAAAGGGCAATTGGTGGATCAGGGATAGTTTTTAGATATTCAGGGTAATTTAAATCATTTATTGTTACTATTTTTATTCCTTGCTCTTTTGTCTTTTTTATTTCTTCTTCCGGTTCTTTCTTTTCTCTTATCTTGCATATTTTTTTTGCCAACTCTTCATCAAAGACAGATATAGCAGAATATGGTGAAGAGTATAAGGTCTCTACTGTACCAAAATGTTTCGCTAAGAAAAGAATTCTTGAGGAATTTACCTCTGTCATATTCAGCCCAATATAGGCTGATACCTCATTCACTATTTATATTTCTCATACATAAGTGGCTCAATCCACAAAGAGAATTGCATCAGTGGGCTTTCGTTTTCTGCCTTATCAATCGCCTTGTATCTAATAACATGAAGACCTTCTTCCTTTATACAAAAAGGCTCGTTATATATGGAAAGCTCTCTATCATCTATTCCATAAAGGATTTTAGAGACCCCTGATATGGCATCATTTGCAGACAATATAATTTTATTCTCTTCTGGAAGGAAATAATTTCTATTGTATACAGCCATCTTTGGCTGCGAGGTTAAACTGACATCAGGCCCTTCCTTATCAAGGATAAATGATAGAATATTTTCATCAGAAATGTTTCCAACATTGTCTTCTAACCTCCAAATTATCTCATAAGTTCCTTCATCTGATAAGTCAAACTCTGCTTTCTTGCTATATTCACTTATTTTTCCATTTATACTTACTTGAACTCTACATAAGCCGGAGACATCATCGTTTCCTGTAATAGTAAATGTCGCTGGTTTTACAAGATAACCATTCGATATGGGATATGATACTTTTAATTCGCCAAACGGTGGTTTTCCATCAACAATGAATGCTAGTTTTTCTTCTTTGCCTTCTTCTCCTAACATATCAATTACCTTATATCTTAAAGTCCTTTTTCCTTCTTTCAGTGTAATAGGTTCTTTATATGAAACATATAGACCATCATCAATTCTATATTTTACGACTGCAATTGAGTTGTCTTCATCAATGGGAGTAAAATAAATAAAGGAATTGGAAGATATGTAAGTTTGACTGTCTTCTTTATATATCCTCGTTTGGAAAGCAGGAGAAATTGGAGAAATTTCATATTTTAACCCTATTCTTCTTTCTATTGCAAACATTGTTATCTCACTTGACCTTCCTTGTAAACCATTTTTGTCAATACCTGAAACCCTAATGTAATAAACATCTTCAGGAAGTCCGCTTGATACGACTTCTGGCTTTGCTGAATAGAATTCAAAAGATATATCGACAAACGATGGCTCTTTACTTACTTCGACAAAATACATGTCTACCTCTACATCCTCCCATTTTAGATATGGCCTCATATTCCCTGTTATTACATTTTGCTGCGGGAAAAGGATTTTTGGAGAATGAGGAAGTAGGATAGGTTCAATTGGACCCTTGTCTGTAATAACAGTTCCCTGATTGGCTGAAAGAAGAACCTTTTTTCCATGACCCTCAACATATCCTTTACCTTTAAATACAGAAACTCTTGTTAATGTATCTGTATCCACTAAAACCTCGCCCTCCTCTATATCAATGAACCCGTCTTTTGTTATTATCCTTATCTTTTTTGCAGGCTTCATTGCTAGTATTTTTCCTTTTGTAAGTCCAATCTCTAGCCTTTGCGTCTGCATTTCCCTTCCTTGAAATTGGACAATAGTATTAGGCATAATTTGGATAAGGTCTCCCGTAGGAATTAAAAATTCAAGTCTTGAACCTATACTTGTTTTTATCTTTTCATTTGTTTTTATCTTATCTCCTTGTACTATCTTTTTCTTTTCTGTTGACGAGACAAAACCTGAAACATTGATTACATCTCCATCTTCGATAACCCTTCCTTTTACAACCTCTTCCTTGCCTGGAAACTCAATTATTTGTCCTGGAAAGATAAGATGAGGATTTTTCAACTTGTTGTATTCGGCAATTTTTGGCCAGAGAAATGGATTTCCAAGATGTTTTTTACATAATTTCCAAAGGCAATCTCCTTTCTTTACAACAACAGTATCCGCAATCAAAGGGAAAATAATAACAATCGCTACTATTTTTATAATTATTTTCATAACACACCCCCAAACTAAATTTTTTTGTAAGTATAAAAAGCAAATGATGTTTTGTCAAGGGTAAAATTCTGTAACCTACCCATAAGTCTGTAGAGGTAAGTCCTGTCTAGGTTTTCTACATTCATTTTATCCAATATAGGAAAAAATTTGCCGATATAATAGGATAGAAAGAAAAGAAAACGGTTTGCTTCAGTATTTAGAAGAATTCA
>DNCM01000104.1 GCA_003498085.1 bacterium | reverse complement strand
GGGAACGAGAGATTTTGTTAGGCGAAAAGGAGTGCGTTTGCGACCAAGTGGGAGCAATGCCGAAGCGTAGCGAAGGCAAGCACGCGAGCTTTGAGCCTTAGAAAATCCGAAGTTCAAGTCCCTTCTCCCGCTTAAATAAAAACATATAGAAATAATTTGCACAAATAAGAAAGCATATTATAATTATGACATTGAGGAAACTCTAGAGGCTGGAATTTGTCTTTTGGGAAGTGAAGTAAAGTCTTTAAGAGAAAAAAGGGGTAATATAAATGGGGCTTTTGGAAGAATAGAAAATGGAGAATGCTTTCTTTACAATTCTCACATTGATCAATATCCACAAGGTATATCTTATGACGAAAAAAGAAAAAGGAAACTTCTCCTTCATAAATACCAAATTAAAAGATTAGAAGGAAAGCTACAAGAAAAAAGAATGGTTCTTGTTCCGATAAGACTTTATTTTAAGAATGGAAAAGTAAAGGTAGAATTAGGAATTGGTAGAGGAAAAAGACTCGTAGATAAACGAGAAGAAATAAAGAAAAAGGAAATAAATCGTGAAATACAAAGAACACTAAAAAGTATAAAATCCAATTTTTCGCTACCTTAATAATGGAATTAACTTCTTTTAAAAAAATCAGAATTTCCCCATCTTAATAAATAAAAAAACAAAAAATAGAAATTTTCTTAAAAAGAAAAGATTTGGGAGGAACTTAAGAACTAGATGTTAACATAGACTACATGGGGGAGAGGAGGAGTATTGACTGATTATTCTTTAATACCCATAATTGTCAGTATTTATATCAGATTTGACGAAAGTTGGGGAATTTGTGGTATAATAAAAATATGCGCCTGTAGCTCAAGGGATAGAGCATCTGCCTTCTAAGCAGGTGGTTGGCCGTTCAAGTCGGCCCAGGCGTGGTTTATTTATGGAAAAAATTTTTCAAAAAATAATCTTGTTTGGACTGGTAGTTTATATTATATCAGCCACAAGTTCAACCTCTGGTCAGGCAATTGGAGTAATCATAGGAATTATTGGGTTTATACCCTTGTTGTTTATAAAAAAAGATGAGATAAAACAGGTCCCATTTAATCTACCAATTTTATGTTTTTTTCTAACCCTCATTTTATCAACGATACTTTCTGAAGAGCCTGGAAATGGATTAAAAACGATTAACTCTTTGATAAGAAGAATCGGCCTTTATTATCTAGTTATCTTTGGAGTAAAAGAACTAAAAACTCTTAACAGACTGATCTACCTACTAATAATATCAGCAAGCATTTTGGCAATATATGTATTTCTCCAATATAGCTTTGGATTTAGCCTATTCAATATAACATTTCATGGGGAAGAAAAAAGCATATATGGTAATCGTGCGATTGGAGAGGCTGTTGGAATGATCCTTCCTGTTGCTCTCTGCGTTTTTATATTCTCTAAATCTTTTTATAAAAGGCTATTTTTTGGTTTTTCAATACTCACACTTTCTGCATTATTACTACTTACAACAACAAGGGGGGCATATCTTCATGTGATTATTGCAACTATAGCCCTGGGAATTATAAAGTATAAAAAAGCCCTTTTCTTTATCCCAGTGTTTATAATACTTACCTTTTTATTTCCAATGACAAAAGGGCGTATAATAAAAACACTTGACCTTGATTACCCAAATAATGCATATAGGATATGTATGTGGAAGGAGGGCTTGGAGACAATTAAAAAATACCCTTTATTTGGCATAGGTCCAGGTTGTTTTAAGGCTAAATTTAATGGGGATGTTTCTGTTCATTGCTACAATAATCTTTTGAATATAGCCGCAGAGGGGGGGTTAATAAGCCTTTTTGTATATATACTATTGCTTTCCTCAATATTTTGTTATCTCTTTAAAAACCTTAATAACGACCCATTAAAAATTGGCATTCTTGCCTCCTTAATAGGCTGGTTTTTCTATGGGATGGTTGATCTTACATATATGGGAAGGCTCGGCTATCTCTTCTGGTTTCTTGTTGGCTGCTTTGTTGTTCTTAAAAGAAATGAAGGTTAGTGGTTTTACATTTGTTAGGGATGCTATCCGTTTCGGTTATCCTGTTTTTGAATCAATCGCATCCGTCCTTCCTTTATGCGATGAGTTCATTATTGTTGTAGGTAATTCTCAGGATGAAACATTAAGTCTCATACATAGCATCAATTCCCCTAAGATTCGCATCATTGAAACAGTATGGGATGAAACACTTAAGGAAAAATGGCGTATTTTTGCACAGCAGACAAATATCGCCCTTTCTCATTGCAGGTATGAATGGTGCTTCTATATTCAGGCAGATGAGGTCTTGCATGAGAAATTTTACCCACGGGTTATGAAAGCAATGGAGGATAACCTTGAAGACCATAGGGTACAGGGATTACTATTTGACTATATCCATTTTTATGGAAGCTATTGGACGATTGCAAAGGGACGCAAATGGTATCGGAGGGAAATAAGGATTGTTCGCAATCACATTGGTGTTGAATCATACAAAGATGCACAGGGATTTAGGATTGGCAGAAAAAAGCTTTTGGTAAAGCATATTGGCGCCCAGGTTTACCATTATGGCTGGGCAAGACCTCCACATATTATGATCGAAAAACAAAGGAATCTCGATAGGTTTTGGCATACTGATTTTGAGATTGAAAAGAAATATTCAAAAAATACAGGAATCTTCAGCGAACAAGAATATGTTGAAATATTCAAAGATACCCATCCAGCTTGTATGGCTCAAAAGATTGCAAATTCTCCTTCTGTTGATAATTTGCAGGTTAAGAAAAAAGGTTTTTTGTACTTTATAAAAAACCTTCCAATTTTTGAATACAGAAACTATAAGCTAATATGAAGATTACAATGCTTTCACATAGTAGGCTTCCCGCCTTAGGATATGGAGGAACTGGGAGGGTTATCTATTGGTTGGTAAATGCCCTTAAAAACTGGGGCATAATATTACCCTTTTGGCACCAGTAAAATCAATTGTAGAGGGAATAGACATGGTATACTATCGTGGAGACCTTGAAAAAAACCTAAACCTTATTTCAAAAGATACAGACATAGTCCATATCCACTATACACCAAAGAAAAATATGCCTTACCCCTTCCTTGTAACAATAAATATATGAAATTATCTTGTATAATTATAACATATAACGAGGAAGAGAATATAAAAGATTGTCTTGAAAGTGTAAAATGGGCTAATGAAATTATAATTGTTGATTCAAAGAGCAAGGATAATACAAAAGAAATTTGTAGAGAATATACGGATAGGGTCATAGAAAAAGAATGGATGGGATATGGAAAACAAAAGGAATATGCAAGAAGCTTAGCAACCCATTCTTGGGTATTAAACATTGATGCAGATGAGAGAATAAGTGCGGACTTAAAAAATGAAATACTATCAAGCACATTAGACAAAGATGCTTACTCTATTCCTCGCAAGTTCTTCTTTCTCGGAAAGCACTTAAAATTTGGTGGATGTTCTGACAAACCAGTAAGGTTATTCAGAAAAGAAATGGCAAAATTTAGCGATGATCTTATCCATGAAAGATTGGTTATAGATGGAAAAATAGGGGTGCTCAAAAATCCAATCTTTCATTATAGTTATAAAAATATCAGTGATTATTTTGAAAAGTTTAATATATATTCTGATCTTGAAGTTTCAAAAAAAGATCGTTTAAACATTCCATTTGTTTTTCAAATTTTTATTTCTCTCCTTGACTTCATAAATAGATACATCTTTAAGTTTGGATTCTTGGATGGGACACAAGGCTTTTTATGGGCAAGCTTTTCTTCGTTCCATAGGCTTGTAAAGTATGCAAAGACCTGGGAGAGATCAAAATTTAAGTCTTAAAACAAAAGGTTTCTAGAATTTTATTGCAAGATATAAATTTTTTAATTATAATTGATAATGTGGAAGGAAAAATTCTTATTATTGAAGACGAAAAAGACATGTGTGAAAGTATAAAAAGCTGGCTTGATGAAAAAGGCTTTGTTTGTTCCTTTGCATATGATGGTGGAGAAGCTTTATCTTCAATTGAAAAGGAAAAACCGGACATTATCATCCTTGATCTGATGATTCCTGGAATAGATGGGTTTGAAGTCTGCCACAGGATAAAGCATGATGAAAGGTTTAAAGAAATCCCTATTATCATCCTTACAGTCCTTGGGGAAACAATAAATAGAGTTGCTGGTTTTAAAGCAGGGGCTGACGACTATCTAACGAAGCCATTTGACCCGGATGAGCTTATATTAAGGATTGAGGCGAATCTAAAGACAAGGAGAGTCTCTTTAGAGCTTAAAAAGGAGCTTGATGAATTAAAGGAGCACGAGAGGATAAAGGTAGAATTCCTGGGCAATGTAGGTCAGGAACTACTCGTTCCAATAAAGACTATAGCAGATGGAATAAGTCAATTAGGAAATAAAAATTTTTTGTCTAAACAAAAAGAAGAGCTGGAAAAGCTTTCATCTTCCCTTATTAGCAAGCTTAACACATTTATTGATGTAACAAAGGCCAATTCTGGAAAACTCTGGATAAGGATCGATGAATTCCCGATTTCTAATGTCATTTCTATTGTCTCTGCAAGGATAAAGCCTGATGCAGAGAAAAAAAAGCTTTCTTTTGACATATCTTATCCTTCAATCACGATGAAAACAGAGGAATCACACCTCATAAAAATCCTTCAGGAGCTTTTGCTGAATGCAGTAAAGTTTACAGAAAAAGGGGGTATACGTCTTGAGGTTTCTGAAGACAAAGAAAATGATACTGTCATATTCAATATAATCGATACAGGACATGGATTTGGGGAAGATGAAAGGGAAATTTTTGAAAAAGAGATATACGTTGAAGAAAAGATGGGACTTATGTTAGTAAAGAGGCTTGTCGGTATTCTAAGAGGCAATATTCGTCTTGAAGCCTTGCCAAATGAAACAAAAATAACCGTTATTCTCCCAAGAAAAATAGATGCGCCAGCAAGGAGAAAGGAAGATAGAATTTAAAGCTTATATCTTATACCTTGCCATTTTTTTTATTTCTTTCACATCCTTAGCATTTTCAGAACTCTTTGGGAAAAATAAGGTTAGATGCAAAGATTTAGCTTGGAACATCATTGAGACAGAGCATTTCGATGTTTACTATGATCCGAAGTGCGAAGTACTTGCAAATCTTTCAGCCAATTGGGCAGAGGAGGCATATTCAAGGATTTCTACCTCCCTTAAAATAGATATCAATAGAAAAATTCCTCTAGTTCTCTTTGCCTCCCACTATGACTTTCAACAGACAAATATAATTCTTGAGCTCATAGATAGGAATGTTGGTGGATTTGCCGAGGTATTCAAAAGAAGGATTGCTATTCCATTTACTGGATCGTATAGAGAACTCAAAGGTGTCATAAACCATGAGCTTTGTCACATATTTTCATATGAAGTTTTATATGGAAATATATTCGAAAAGATAATATCGCAAGAGATCATTTCTCAGCCACCAATGTGGTTTATGGAGGGTATCGCTGAATATTACTCAGACCACTGGACACCAATCGGTGAGATGGTCCTTCGCGATGCGGTAATTGAGAATAGCCTTATTAGCCTCTGTAATATGGATATTTTTCTTGAAAGGCCATACTTAGCATACCAACAATCCTATTCTCTAATAGAATATATTGTAAAAAAGTATGGAGAGGAGACACTTTCATTAATGCTTAGAAAGTTTGCAGGAAATATTAGTAAGGAAAAAGTAATAAAGCAGGTATTAGGAATTTCACTTTCCCAGCTTGAGGAGGAATATACACGTTATCTTAAAGAAAAGTATTGGCCACTTGTCAAAGAGAAAAAACAACCTGATGACTATGGTAAAAAAATTTTTTGTGGAGGGACGTATCCAAATATGTCTCCTGGGGGCGATATTGTTAGTTTGATTTCTAAAGAAGACAATAGGCTTATCCTTGTAAGGATTTCTGATGGAAAAATAATAAAAAATATAACAAAAGGGGGTCTTGAATTAAAGGATATTCCCCCTGTCTGGTCGCAGGATGGAGAAAAAATTGCATTTGTCTCAAAAAAGAAAAACTATGATGAGATCGTCATATACTCTGTTATCAGAAAAAAAATCCTAGATAAGATTGAACTGAAAACACTGGATGAAGCAAAATGGATATGTTTCTCTCCGGATGGAAATAAATTAGTTATATCAGGACAAAAGGATGGAGATTGCTCTTTATTTATCATTGACCTTTCCTTAAAAAGGATTATACCCCTTGCATCTGGTTCTGCAAAAATGCCGTCTTGGCTTAAAGAAAAGATTCTTTTTTTGAAGGAAGGAGAAAAACAGACATCTATCTTTTTATATGATACAGAGACAGATATTTGTGAATTAATAGCTATTTTCCCTGTAAATATTTCTTTTTTAAACTGGCAAGATGAAGATACAATCTTTTTTATAGATAATTCCCTTGATATTTATATCTGTGATATAAAGGAGAAAAAGATAGCAAAACTTACAAATTTTACAACTGGTGCAATCTCTTTATCCGTCCATCCAAAAAAGGAAAAAATAGCATTCTCTGCATATCATAGGGGGAAAGAAAATATCTATCTTATGGATATTGGAAAAAAAGATTTTTTTGAAATGGAAGTTCCAAAAAAACTAGTAGAGGAAAAAAGGCAAATAAAAATATACGGAAAAAGAGAATACAGAACAGATTTTACCCTGGATTATAGAACGGGTGGGCTTTTATACGATACAAGGCAGGGTATTTCTGCAAATATGGAGCTTGCAGGTTCTGATATCCTTGGAAACCATAGGTTTTTCCTATCAACCGATTATTCATCAGGAATCTTTGATTTTTCAAATGTTTCTATTTTTTACTCCTATCTTAAGAAAAGACCCTCTTTTGGTGTTGGATTTTTTAAGGAGCAGAGGCCATACTTTGGCAAAGAAAAAAGATTTGTCGATATGGAATGCGGAATAATTGGTGGGATTGAATACCCATTTTCTACGACAAAAAGATTAGAGTTTTTAAGCCTTGCTGCAGAATGGAATAGGACATATATCCTACCTAAAGATAATCCAAAAGAGAAAAAGGGGATATATCTTTTAAGAACAAGCCTTGTTCAGGATACATCGCAGTGGTCTTGGGTTGGACCTGTCTGTGGATCAAGGGTAAGGATTTTATATG
>DNCM01000105.1 GCA_003498085.1 bacterium | reverse complement strand
CCTTTAAGCTTCTCCCAAAGCTTAAGGACTAGATGCTAACATAAACTATATAATGGGGGAAAAGGGGAAGTATCGGTTGAATCATTCTTCAATATCAATATTTGTAATACTTACATTAGATTTGACGAAAGTTGGGGAATTTGTGAGAAACAGTTAATTTTTACTAAAGAAAAATACCAAAAATGCCGATATATATAATGGAGATGGATATAAAAATGTTTTTAAAAGAAAATTAAAATATATATAAAAAGCTTGACAAAATTTATAAAGTTATGTTAAATTGCTTTCAATATGATTAAGATAGGGCTCCAATATATGCAAAGAAGGAGGTGATGGATATCTATAAAGATGCAGGGAGCTTAAAATTAGAGAGTAATTAACCTGTGGAAACAGGAAAATTTAAAGGAGGTTAGAGAGAATGAAAAAAACTTTATTGGGAATTGTGGTAGCGATGATAATCGCCTTACCAGTTTTGGCAAAGATGCCGAAAATAAATGTAGGAGGAGAAGTAAAGGTAAGTGCAGAGGAAATAAACAACATAGATTTTAAAAACACAGATCCAGTAGGACTTAATGATGACAAGGATTCACATGTAAAGCATAGGGTAAGGATAAACCTCGATGCTGAACTTTCGGATGGCATAGGTGCACATTTCTGTATACAAAAGAATGATGATGCGTCAACCTATTGGGCACGAGGAGAAAGGACACTCCAAGAGCTTCAAGATAAACTTACCCTTCGCCATGCCTATCTTACAGTAAAGGATGTAGGAGGCCTTGTTGATCTTACATTAGGAAGACAGGGGATTGGAGTAGAGGATAGAGAGCTTGTTATGCGGAGAGATGTTGATGCAGTAAAGGTGGAAACAAAGCTTGCAAACCTATCACTGACTGGTATTTGTGGAAAGATTGGAGAAAGTGGTGTTTCTAAAGATACTGACACAGATCTTCAAGGGATAACAGGCACAGTAAAGCTTCCTATCATTAAAGGTGTTGACCTTACAGCCTATGGATATAGAAAGATTGAAAGAGCCTCAAACAAGGATGCTTCAAAGAAGACCAATGTTTATGGGGCAAAGGTATCTGGAAAGCTAGATGTTGGATCAGCCCTTAAATATTCAGCTGAGTACTGCCTTGAATCTGGAACACCAAGTGATACTGGAAAAGAAAGGGATGCAAAAGCCTTGAGGGTATGCTTTGGCTATGAGACAGATGTTGAAGGACTTGGTGCACTGGCAATTGAGGGAAGCTATCTTAAAATGTCGGGTAAAAAAGAAGATAAAACCGCTTATGAAGGCATTGCTCAAGATCTTGACTACTATGCTGCATTGCTTGACGAGAATGAGGGTGTTCTTGCAGGTAAAAATGGAAGAAAGGACATCAATATAAATGCAGAGATAACTCCAGAGGCAATAGAAAATATCACACTTGGGATATCCTATACAAAATTCACATCTGCGGAAAAGGCTGATGGAAAAACAGATCTGGGTTCTGAGCTTGATTTAAGCGTAACCTATGAGTACTCCAAAAAAACAAGCTTTGGTCTGACCTATGCAAGATTTACTCCAGGTGAGGTACAAAAGGCTCCTTCTCCTGGTCCTGGAAAAGGAAATGACGCTGCAACGATGATAAAGTGCGAACTCCTGACAAAGTTCTAAGGGATTAGGGTTTTTTAAGCTTAAAGGGGGAAGAAATTCCCCCTTTTATTTTTTAAAAATGCAAGATAAATACGATATCATTGTTGTTGGAGGCGGCCACAGTGGCTTAGAGGCAGTCTTTGTAGGGCAGGGAATGGGTTTTTCTACCCTTTTGGTTACTATGTCAAAAGAGAAAATCGGCTTAATGTCATGCAATCCCGCGATTGGAGGCTTAGCAAAGGGTCAATTAGTAAGGGAGATAGATGCTTTGGGAGGGCTCATGGCGAAGAACATCGATGAAACTGGCATCCAGTTTAAGATGCTAAATACAAGCAAAGGGCCTGCTGTCTGGTCTCCCCGCGCCCAGGCAGATAGGGAATTATATAGATTATGGTGGCAGAAAAAAATAAATGAGGCAGGGATTCCAGTTGTAGAGGGAATAGTTAAGAAAATCTTGGTTAAAGAAAATAAAGTAATTGGTGTTCTTCTGGAAAATAAAGTTAAGCTCTTTGCAAGGAAAATAGTTTTAACAACAGGGACATTCCTCTCTGGTAGGCTTTATATTGGAGAGGAATCCTGGGATGGCGGGAGGATTCATGAAAAAGCCTGCTATCTTCTTTCAGAAAACTTAAGAGAGCTTGGCTTTGAATTGGGAAGACTTAAGACCGAAACATCACCAAGGGTTGATAAAAACACATTGGATTATTCAAAGATGAAGATCCAATATGGGGATGAGGATCCAAAGTCATTCTCTTTCTCAACAAAGGAAATAAAAAGACCTCAGGTTCCTTGTTATATCACATACACAAATCAAAAAACCCATAAAATAATCAAGGACAACCTTCATCTGTCACCCACATATCAGGGAAGAATAAAAGGAACTGGAGTTAGATATTGCCCATCAATCGAGGACAAAGTTGTAAAATTTCCTGATAGACCAAACCACCAGATATTCGTTGAGCCAGATGGTATAAATTCAGATGTTATGTACTTAAACGGTGTTTTCACATCACTTCCAAAGAATATCCAAGAGGAAATATTAGGTTCGATTCAAGGTCTTTCTGGTGCAAAAATCCTTGAATATGGCTATGCCGTTGAATATGACTTCATTTTTCCAACCCAGCTTAAGCAAACATTAGAAACAAAAAGGATTTCTGGGCTTTATTTAGCAGGACAGACAAATGGTACAACGGGATATGAAGAGGCAGGGGCCCAGGGATTAATCGCTGGGATAAATGCAGGTCTATCCCTTAAGGGAGAAAGGGAGCTTGTGTTAGGAAGAGATAAAGCATACACTGGTGTCTTGATAGACGACCTCGCAACAAAAGGAACATCCGAGCCATATAGGATGTTCACATCCCGCGCAGAGTATAGGCTCTTATTAAGACAGGACAATGCAGATCTAAGGCTTATGGATATAGGGTTTGATCTTGGTCTTATACCGAAAGGGCAATACGAAAGGCTACTTGAGAAAAAAAGATTGATAAATCTCAGAATGCGGTATTTAGATAAAATAGAAGACGAGAAACTTTTAAAAGAGGCCATTGAACAGATCGAAATAGAAGAGAAATATAGTGGTTATATAAAGAGAAATCTTAAGGAGATCGAGGAACTAAAGAGAAATGAATCTTTGGTAATTCCAGATGATTTTGATTATTCTTCCATAAAAAGCCTATCAAAAGAGACTCAAGATAAGCTTACAAAAATAAGGCCAACCTCAATTGGTCAGGCAGGAAGGATACCTGGGATAAGGACACAAGACTTATCCATCATCGCTATCTATCTAAAAGCCTGTAAGAAAGCCAAAGGGAGGATACATATTCAATCTCTTTGAAGAGGCAATCGGCAATCGTTATCCTTTTTGTAACTATTCAGCTATT
>DNCM01000065.1 GCA_003498085.1 bacterium | reverse complement strand
TTGTCTTCTTTTGCCTTTTATTGTTGCTGTATATTCCTGTCTCATCAAAATGGACTACAGGTGAATTTATCACATCTTCCTTTATCCTAATTGCACAGGATGATTTACTCCTTTAGGAAATTCTATAGAATTTATTGTTCTTGAGTTCTGACACTGTCTTCTCTCTACTTGATGTTCTGTTGCCTGAATACCTAATGGTGGTAGGTCAAAAACCCAACGCTTTTTTATTATCTGTGCATCTTTTTTACATGATTGCTATAATTGACAGCAGGATGTTATAATTAATTTAGAAATTTGCCTATGTAGTTCAATGGTAGAGCTTGTAATATTCAAGTTACTATTCACTAACTATGGGCTTTATTAATCTATGAAAAGAAAGAAATTTTCTTTATTTATTCTTCTTATCATTTTTATCATAGGTTTCTGGGTTTGGCTTGGCAAGGTTATAAAGACGCAAAAAAAAATACCTATAAAAAAAGAGGTTATCCTTGAGATAAAAAGGAGGATTGAGGAGATAGATGAAATTGGAATATCTGCAAAAAGCCCAGGAGAGACAATGAAAATGGCAAAGTCTGCAATATTTCAGCTTGCATTTATTGGAAATCCAGGTGCACCGTATCTAATAAACGAGCTTTTCAATGAAGAAAGGTCAATAAATGCAAGGGTTATTTATATACAAATTTTAGGAGCAATAGAAAATAAGGAATCAGTTCCATATCTTGTTTCGATCCTTAAAGAAGAAAAAGATATATCATTAAGATTACAGTCTGTAATAAGCCTTGGAATGATAAACGATCCAATGGGAGGAACAGTATTAGAAGAAGCATTGTTTGATGAAGAAATGGCTATTAGAGTCGCCTCGGCAGTGTCTTTGGTTAAAATGGGGAGGTTAGATATTGTCAGGGAAGCAACAAAAAACGATGCAGTTCTTGCGAAACAACTTGAGGAATGTCTAGGTGGCTTTTGATTGGCTTAATCATCGGAGTACCCATCATTTTTGATCCAGAAGCACAAGGGCTTTACGACATACCAAAGCTTTGCTTTATGTTTGGACTAAGTATTTTGGGAGGACTTTTATTTTTGATTGAGCAAGTTAAAAATAAGAAATTTCAATTTAGATGGGGCATCCTTGAAATACTAATTATTTTATATCTCCTCGCAAATATCATCTCAACATTTCTATCTATATCCCCTACCCTCTCCATCTTTGGGCTTTACAGAAGGTACGATGGAATAAACACCCTTGCCTGCTATATACTTATATTTTTTATAACAGCAAACATAGACAAACCAAAAAGTATTATTTATGCAATTTTAATAGCGGGTTTTATATCGGCGTTTTATGGCATCCTCCAACGCTTTGGAGTATTTATCATTCCATCAGGTTTTGGAAGCGAAAGGCCTTGCGGATTCTTTGGAAACCCAAATTTCCTATCAGGATACCTTCTTCTTGTATTTCCTATTAGCCTTTGTCTTTGGCTAAAAGAAAAAAGGTATATCTATGGTATTCTGTCAATAACTATCGTCTTATGCATTTTGTTTACAAAGACAAGGGGTGCATTTATAGGGCTTATTGGAGAACTTATCTTTTTGTCTATTTTGTTTAGAAGAAGAGAGATCTTCTATTTTTTAGGTATTTTTTTACTTATTTTCCTTAGCTTCGGCATACCCGTTATAAAAAGGCTTCCATCGCCTGATATAGCAAGGATTGGATTATGGAAGGGAGCGTTCAGTGTATTCCTAAAACACCCTGTATTTGGAACAGGACCAGAATGTTTGAATCAAGCCTTTGCAAAGAATGTGCCAGATGAGTTTGTAGAGGAATATAAGGGTGCATTCGTCTTTGCAGACAAAGCACACAATGAATTTTTGGACATCCTTGCAACGAGAGGGATGGTTATTTTTATTTTGTGGATCTTTATCCTTGCCTATGTGTTTAAAATAGGCTTTTTTTGTAAAGATAAAGTCTGGACGATACCCATTCTATCCTCCATGGTTGGATATCTCATCCAGGCACAGTTTAACCTTTCCTATTTTTCTATGACTCATCTTTTATGGGTTATGATAGGCCTTATAGGAGGAACAATGCCTAAAAAAACAATAAAAATGAAATATATAAAGATACTTATTTTTCTTTCTAGTTTACTTACCCTTATCTCATTTTGGCATATTATATGCTTCTTTCTGGGAGATAGGATGTTCCATAAGGCAATTATTTCTTCAAATCCAACATTTTACGAACATGCAATAAAATTAAACAAATGGGAAATTGAATACAAAAAGCAGTTTGCTGAATTCTTGTTAAATTCTGGAAAGCTTGATGAGGCAGAAAAGGTGTTGGAAAAAGCCTTTTTGGTTACAGATAAAGAACCGAAACTATGGTTTCTCCTTGCAAGGCTAAATGAGGAAAAGAATCCTAGCAAAGCTATATCTTTCTACGAAAAAACCATTTCTCTTTCTCCCCATTGGGCAGAACCTTATAACAACATCGCAATAATATTTGCCAAAAAAAATGACTATAAAAATGCAGAATACTTCTTCAAAAAAGCCTTTTACCTTAATAAGAACTCTTACAAAGAGAATCTTGTCTTGCTCTATAAACAGATGCTGTATTCAGCCTATAAAGAAAGAAACCAAGAGGAACTAGATGTTATATCTAAAAAGCTTTCTCTGATTGAGCAAGAAGATTCTCTAAATACAGAAGAAGAATGCAAAATAAAGCTTGAAGAAGTCAATGGTTATTAGTATAATTTTTCTTAAAATTGGGTATCAAAGTTCTTTTTATTGGTGATGTTATTGGAAAAAAAGGAAGGGAAATCCTTAAAGAGCAGATTCCTAAGTTTAAAGAAGAGGTAGATTTAGTTGTTGTTCAAGGTGAAAATTTGGCTGGTGGCTTTGGGATAACAAGAAAAACAGCAAACGAGGTGTTTTCTTTTGGTGTTGATGTTATAACGGGTGGAAACCATATATTTGGAAAGAAGGAGATTTATGAAATAATCGATGAGGTGCCTATAATAAGACCATATAACTATCCCCCGGGTGTTCCTGGCAAGGGATTCATTTTTCTTTCTTGCAAGGATAAAACAGTTGGTGTTCTGAGTCTTTGTGGCAGGGTATTTATGGAACCCCTTGATTGTCCATTTAGAACAGCAGATTCTGCGATAAAAGAGATAAAAGAAAAGACAAATATTATCATTGTAGATGTTCATGGTGAGGCAACATCAGAAAAGAATGCTATTGCCTGGTGGCTTGATGGAAGGGTAAGTGCGGTTATTGGGACACATACCCACGTTCAAACTTCTGATACAAGGATTTTTCCAAAAGGAACGGGTTTCATTACAGATGTTGGAATGGTCGGTTCTCTTGACTCTGTCATAGGCGTTAAAAAGGATACCGTTATTAAAAGGTTTCTTACAAACCTTCCTGTAAGGTTTGAACCTGCAGGGGATGATGGAATATTCTGCGCAGTTATAATTGAAATAGATGAGAAAACAGGAAAAACATGTTCAATTGAGCCAATCCAGATACATGGACTTTGAATTATTGAAATAAAAAGATTTGAATCTTCTATTTGCAATCCTTGCAAGCATCTTTATAAGCCTTATTTCTCTAATTGGGATATTTAGCCTATTGCTGAATGAGAAAAAATTAAACAGTCTCCTTGTCCTCCTTGTTGGACTTAGCGCTGGTGCTTTAATCGGAGCAAGCTTTCTCCATATCCTTCCCGAGGCAGTCTCTTCCTCAAAAAACCAGACATCTGTTTTTTTCTTAGTAGTAATTAGCTTTATTTTTTTCTTCTTCCTCGAAAAATACCTCTTTTGGCGACATTGTCACAGGGGTCATGAATGCAATATCCACACATTTGTCTATTTGAATCTATTTGGAGATGGAATCCATAACTTTATTGATGGACTTATTATAGGAACAACATTCCTTATCGATATTAAGCTTGGACTGATCACAACACTTGCTATTGTTCTTCACGAAGTTCCACAAGAATTGGGGGATTTTGGAGTTTTGGTTTATGGTGGATTTAGCAAATATAAAGCATTATTTTATAATTTTATCTCTTCTTTACTATGCTTTCTTGGTGTAATTTTAGGTTACTGTTTTGCTAACAAGGTTACTGGATTTATAGATATCCTTCTGCCAATTGCAGGTGGTTCATTTATCTATATTGCTTCCTGTGACCTTATTCCAGAATTACATAAAGAGCCCGGTTTAAAAACGATCTTTTCTTTTATTACAGGTATCTTGCTTATGTTTCTACTATCCCTCTATCATTGCTCTCATTAGCAAAAATGGAATAGGTTTGAATATTAATGTAAATCAGCTTTATTTTATAGTATCTCCCATAAGTTTTTATACTAAATCATATTGACTCTAAAGTTTTTCTTAAAATGCCGATATTATACCAATTTTCAGCGATAAGGTTTTGAGTTTAGAAATATGTGGGTAAGAATGTGCAAAAAATATTCTAAAGATTATATCTTGACACAACTTCCCCAACTTTCGTCAAATCTAATGTAAGTACCATAGATATTGATACTAAAGAATGATTAACCGATACTTCCCTTTTTCCCCCATTATATAGTCTATGTTAGCATCTAGTTCT
>DNCM01000135.1 GCA_003498085.1 bacterium | reverse complement strand
AACTAAAGAAAGGATCTTTATTGTGGGTTGTTAGATATTGGTATGAAAGGAAGGATTATAAGAAGGCGAAAGTATCTTGTGAAATACTTACCTCCCTCTATCCATCCGATGAGGCTTTTAGTATTTTGTTTAGCATCTTTTATAAAATGAAAAACTTTAAAGAAGCGATTCTTGTTTTTCCAAGTATTAAATATCCAACGGATGAGCTATATCTTGCCTGTGCCGAAGCATTATATAAAATTGGAGAATATGAGTTGGCAGAGAAGGCTTATATAAAAGCGAAAGGGACATTAACATTAGGTATTTCTTTTTCCTATATTAAACTTGGGAAACTAGATCTTGCCTTATCCACATTAAAAGAACAAGAACTTGACGATAATGGTTTTTATTTAGTAAGCCAGCTTGCAGAAAAATTAGGGGATAAAGATGAGGAGATAAAGGGATATAGAGGAATTATAGATAATTTTCCAAAAAGTCCTTTGAGGGAAGAGGCTTTTTTTAAGCTGGGAACCCTATATCTAAAACAAGGAAGTATAACAGAAGCAATGACAGTTTGCAATAGTATGGTAGATGAATATCCAAAAACATCACTTACCCTTAACCTCCTTTACACAATAGGAGAGGCAACTGGTGATGAAAAATACCTTGAAAAGATTGTTGGGATGTACCCAGAATTTCCAAAATGCCCTGATATTCTTTATAAAATAGGAAGAAAACAAAAAGATGAGGGAAGGTATAAAGAAAGCCTTGTAACATTTGAAAGGCTTGTCAAAGAATATCCAAAGAGCAGTTTATTTCCTTATGCTCTCTATAACACTGCATCTCTCTATAGAAAATTGGGAAATCCAAAAAAAGCAAAGACAATATATAGGGGCATTCCAAAAATTAGCAAGGAATTGGGAGAAAAGGTATTGTTATATTCCAGCAATATTTCATTTAACCTTAAGGATTATACTGGTACAATAGAAGATTGTAAAACCATTATAAATGAATATCCAAAAGGAGAATTTTCTGATGATGCAACATATTTAATGGCATGGTGCTACTATAAAAAAGAGGATTATGGAAGTGCGAGAAAGTGGTTTTATAGATGTTTGTCGAAATATCCCGAAAGTCCGTATTGTCCACCTTCTATATATTGGCTTGGGATGAGCTATTTCATGGAAGAAAGATATGGTGAGGCAAGGGAGGCATTTTCCAGACTGCAAAGCCAGCACCCAACTCATTATCTTTCAGAAGATGGGTGGATAAGGATTGGTCTTTGTTATTTTAATGAGGGAAAATACAAAGAGGCACAAGAGGCTTATCAGAAGCTGGTAGAAAAGCCGAGTAGTCCTTTTTTGGAAGAGGTATTATACCAAATTGGTGAATGTTTCATAAAACAGAGGAAGATAAATGGGGCGATAAATTATTATAAGCTATTCATTGAGAAATCGAAAAATAAGGAAATAAATAAAAAGCTCTCTTTAAGGATTTGTGAACTTTATTATCAGGATGGAAATAAGAGGTTGGCGAGAAAGGGATACGAGAAATTTTTGCTTGAATATCCTACCTCTGAAGAGATATCAAATGTATATTATTGGATCGGAAGAACATACCTTCCTGATTCTCCAAGTGATGCTATTGTCTACTTTAGAAAGGTTAATGAGCTTTATCCTAAATCAAGCTGGGCACCAGATGCATCTTTTAGAATCGGCGTTATACTCTATGAATCTGGTGATTACAAAGGCGCATATGATGAATTCCGTCAACTCATTGAGAACTATAAGGAGCGGAAAGACTTAATAAAAGAGGCAAAAGTATACATTGCAAAAATAAAAAGATAATGTACCTTAATCTTGCAAGGAAGTATAGGCCAAAATCATTTGATGAGGTAGTAGGACAGGAACACATAACAAAAACCCTTATCAATGCAGTAAGGGCAGGAAGGATAAGTCCTGCCTATTTGTTCTTTGGACCAAGAGGATGTGGAAAGACATCGGTTGCAAGGATTCTTGCAAAGTGCCTAAATTGTAAAGATGGACCAAGCCCAGTCTGTTGTTGTAAGTGTTCATCCTGCCTTGAGATTGATAATGGTTCGTCTCTCGATGTCATTGAGATTGATGGTGCATCAAACAGAGGCATAGATCAGATAAGGGAGCTAAGGGAAAAGATAGGGTATGTACCAATCTCTGGAAGGTATAAGGTCTATATCATTGATGAAGTTCATATGCTAACCCAAGAGGCATTCAATGCCCTCCTTAAGACCCTGGAAGAACCTCCATTTCATGCAATATTCGTCTTTGCAACAACAGAACCATATAGACTTCCAAAGACAATCGTATCAAGGACACAGGGTTTTGAGTTTAGGACAATAGAGAAAAGGGCAATAAAGGAGCACCTTTTAAAGATTACAGGGCTTGAAAATTTTAATATAAAACCCTCTGCAATTGAGACCATATCTAAATATGCACAAGGTTCTTTGAGGGATGGAGAGGTAATATTGGAACAAGTTGCTCTATATAAAGATGCTGCAGACGACAACGATGTAAGAATGGTTCTTGGGATATGCAAAGAAGAAACAGTCTTTTTACTAATCGATACTGTAAAAAATAAAAAAACTAAAGATGTTTTATCCATTATCCGAGAGATGATAGAAAAAGGTTTCTTTTCAGCCCAGATCATTAGGGATATTCTTGAGAAATTAAGGGAGATGATCGTTGAGGCTGTTGAAAATAACAGGGAAATAGAATGGTATATTAAGGCTTCCGAGGTTCTTTGTGAAGCACAAGAAAGGATAAAACGCCTTCCAGATGAAGCAGACGTTATCCTTGAACTTAGTTTGGTAAAGCTTTCCCAAGATGGATTTCTTGATGTTGTTCATGAAGAAGATGTCCAGATTCCAAAAGAGATAGAAATAGATAAAGATAGCATAATGAAAGTGTGGGACGACATATTGGAAAGGGTAGGGGAGGCAAAACCAACACTAAAGCCTGTTTTATCTGAGGCAAAGATAATAGATGTAAGCGATGGAAAAATTACCGTTAGTTTTGATGGAAAAAATACACATAGAAGGATTATGGAGAAAGATGAGAATAAAAAGATTGTAGAGGACATTTTCTATGATTTATTCAATAAAAAGATAAGTTTTACATTGTCTTCCCCCGAAAAAATTGATATAATTGAAAAAATATGCGAGATATTTTCTGCATCTGAAGTGAAATAGTGAATATATTTTCTCTCTTAAAAAATATGGAAAAGATAAAGGAAATTTCTGATACCCTTTCAGCAAGGCTTTCGGAAAAGAAGATTACTGCAATATCTGGTGGAGGGATGGTTGAGGTTGTTTGCAATGGGAAAAAGGATGTAATTGATATAAAGATAGATGAGGAGGCAAAGGAAGACCTTGAGATGCTTTCGGTTCTCATTCTCTCTGCTATATCTTCCTGCCAAAAAAAAGCCGAAGATGTCCTTACTGAAGAAATGAAAGAAATGGTTAGGGAACTAAGTTTAGGGATTACAGAGGAAGACATATCAAATAAATAACTATCCAGCTACAATATGAAAAGTTTATTAGATATACCAGTAGATGAACTTATCCTCATGGCAAATGATCAAAGGAGAAAGTATAAGTTAGCTTTAGACCTATGCAGTATAATGAATGCAAAATCTGGTGTTTGTCCTGAAGACTGCAAATTTTGCTCACAATCAAGCCATTACAAAACAGACATTGAAAGGTATCCTCTAAAAACAAAAGAAGAAATTGTAAAAAGGGGAGAATATGCAAAGGAAATTGGCGCAGAAAGATTTGGAATCGTTATAAGTGGAAGAAAGCCGAATAAGAAAGAACTTGATGTAATTACAGATGCAATATCTGAGCTAAAGGAGAAAATTTCTGTCTGTGCATCTTTGGGAAGGCTAGATAAGGATGAATTCATGCATCTTAAGGATGCTGGCCTTTCAAGGTATCATCACAATATCGAGACATCAGAAAGGTATTTTAGAAATGTTGTTTCAACATACACTTTCTATGAAAAGATAAAGACGCTTGAAGTTGCAAAAAATTTAGGATTTGAAACATGCAGTGGTGGAATCATTGGTATGGGAGAAACATGGAAGGATAGACTGGATATGGCGAATCTATTAAAGAGCCTTGGTGTTGATTCTGTTCCAATAAACATCCTTATACCCATAAAAGATACACCTTTTGAAAATATGCTTCCAATCTCTCCAATTGATGCCATAAGGACAATTGCAATATTTAGGATTATCCTGAAGAATAAAACAATAAGACTTGCAGGAGGAAGGGAAAGCTTAGGGCCATTTGAGGCAACGGCATTTTTTGCTGGAGCAAATGCTATGATCATTGGGGAGTATTTGACCGTAAAGGGAAGACCCGTAGAGGATGATTATAAACTTATTGAGGAAATAAAAAGACTTTGGGCTTAACTCCTAGAAGATTGATTTTTGATGATTTTTGGACATAGACTTACGAAATAGAGGTTAAGGATATTTCTCTATTTTTTGTGGGAGCAAAAGAGAAAATTTACTTCCCTTCTTAAATTCTGATTCAACTTCTATCTTTCCTCCTAATGCCTTTGCCAATTCATTTGCTATTGTAAGACCAAGTCCCATACCACCATATCTACGTGTGGAAGATGTATCTACTTGAAAGAACCTTTCAAATATCTTTTCTTTGTATTCATCCTTTATCCCAATTCCCGTATCTTTTACGAAGATCTCTATGTTGTTTTCATCTTCCATTGCACCAATTGTAATTATCCCTCCAGATGGGGTGAACTTTACTGCATTGTCAATGAGCCTATAGAGGATATCTTCTATCCTGTTTGAATCGGACATAATGAGTGGAATTTTCTTTGGAATGTCTATTTCTATATCAAGGCCTTTGTTATGAGCAATTAGCCCAAAATTTTTTACTGTCTTATCGATGACCCTTTTTACATCGACTCTTCCTATTTCAACTTCGTACTCTCTGCCCTTTTCAAGGGCAGCCATGTTTAAGATATCAACGATTAGAGAATTAAGCTTAATTCCCTTTTCTTCTATCTTTTTTAAGGACTCTCCTTGTCCTTTAGTAATATCCCCATAAGCACCACTCTTGATGAGAGAGATCTGTCCAATAATTATTGCAAGTGGTGTTTTTAGCTCATGGGAGACGATATTTAGAAATTCACTCTTTGCCTGGTTTGCTTTTTCTAATTCTTTTGTTTTCTCCTTAAGCTCTGAATAAAGCCTTGTATTTTCCAAGGTGATTGCAAGTTCCTTTGCAGCTGTTGAAAGAAACTTTATTTCAGGATAGGTATAGTAACCTGTCTTTTTTTCTCCAATGTTTAAAATTCCAATCAGCTCATCACCAAAAAAGAGGGGTACTACAATTTCTGCATTTATTTTCTCTACTACTTTTATCGTCTTTTCTCTTAGATCTCTGAGTAATGGATGACTCTCTATCTCTTCTTTAAGTAACTCCCTTCTATTTCTTATTAGAGCCTTTACTAATGGATCGTTAGACGAAAGATAGACATCCTTTACATCCTTACCAAATACATATCTTAGTTCATAGAACCTTTTGTCAGGAGAAAGGAAAAATAATGAAACAGATTCTGGGTGGATGGTTTCATAGATTATGTTCATACAGCAAGGGACAATTATATCGGGATCAATTGTAGATGAAAGTTCTTCTGCTACCTTTGTTGTTGCCAAAGAAAGCTCTTGGTGTTCCCTATAGAATAATTTGTCAACAATAAATTGTATTTTCTCCTTAAGGATACTAAAGATAAAGACAACGACAAATACACCCAATATCCTTGATGGAAAAGGGGCAATATGAAGGATTCTTTCAAAGATAAAGATAGAAGAAAGCCAGAAGGCTGTTACTAAACCTGTAAGTGCGACATAGGCAATTCCTGGTCTTATAAAAACATCGATGTTCATAAGATGGTAGCGGACAATAGCAATAGCAGTCATTCCAACAAATACAATCTCTGCCAAATTTCCAATAGGAAATATCTTTTTTCCTCCCAATGCCAAAGCAAAGTTAAAGATGCCACCTAAAATGGCTATTGCTAAGCCAATTATGACATACTTCAGTTGGCTCTTCTCTATTGCAGATTTTGTCCTTATGAACCTCCTTATAAGCAAGAATGTACCAGCCAATGTCCAGCTATAGAAGAAAAAGAGGAGCATTTGAGGAAATGGTGTGTCCGCAAATTGTGGGAAATATCCTCCAGTCTTAAAAGAGATTACACCATCAACTAAAAATCCAGATAAGCTTAATGGGATGAACAAAAAACTTATAATATAGCCTATTGGAATGAAATAATATCTCATTTTTCCTTTTTCTTTAAGAAAAGAGACAACAAAATGATAGAATGTTGAAGGGATAAAGAATACACCTGTAAGCATTACCTTAATCCATTTTAGGGCAAATTCATCATTTGGAGATATGGAAAGCCCAAAGTCCATGATGTGCCATATGGTCATAGAGATTAACCAATAACAGAATGTCCTATTTACCACTTGTTTGCTCTCCCTGCTTAAAACAAACAAGCCTAAAGATAAATTAACCAATGCACAAAACAATAAAAAACCTGAATATATCATCTTTCCACTCTTTCTCTTATTCTGTTCAATGTATTTTGCCTAAGTTTTCTTAAAGACTTTATCACTATTAATTCAATCAGTCTTCCAATAATTGGAGTGGTTGATTTGAATTGATGAACCAAAGAGAGCCTTGTTTTATTTTCCTCTTCTTCAAATATATATTCTGCCTTAAGACCTTTTACTAATCCTGATACTTGCTCTGTAGTCATTTTTTTATTTGTTCTATCTATAGTGATAATAGTTTTTAGCCTTAACCCACTCATCCTCCATTCAATCAATATCCTGTTATCCTCCGAAGACAGGATTTTCATATTTTTGTGTGTTGGAAGAAACTCTCCCCATCTTTCTACATCTATTACTACTTGAAAGACCTCATCGAGACTTTTATTAATTATAATCTCACTTTTAAGATTGACCATTTAAATCTATTCATCAGCTAAGCCAATGAATGCTCCTCCCATTCCAATACTCCTTGCTCCTAAACCCCCAAACTCATAACCCGCAGAAAATACCATTGCTGGTAATACCGAAAACAAGAGATACTTTTTCATTCTTTACCTCCTTACCATTTTTATTGGCAAAAGTGCGAAAACCTCTCTTTTATAATTATCATATTCATTACCAAAAACATCAAGTAATACTTTCTCCTCAAAGTAAATTCTCAATAAAATTAAAGGGAAATAAACGATCCAGACAAAGATTAAAGAATAATATGAATTTGGGATAAAACATAAACCGTTTATTTCAAGCAATAAACATAAAAGGTTTGGGTGCCTTACATATTTATAAGGTCCATCTTTGATCAATTTGTGATCCTTCTTTATCCTAATATCTGCAGTCCAAAAATTGCCAAGTGCCTTGATTGCCCACTCCCTCCCCAATATCCCTAAAATACATATTAAAAAGCCAAAGATGCTAACAGAAAGATTGATTTTTCTTTCTATAGTAAAAAACTCTACAATGGTCAATATGATGATAATGATATAAAACCAGAATTGAAAAGGAAGTATCCAACTTGAATGGACATCTCCATCCTGCCTATTTTGTGTTGCCCTATTCCTTATAAAACGAAAGAAAAGAAAAACAGCCAAGAAAAAAAGATAAATGTAAGTAAAATTCATCTGATTTTTATTTTAGGGAACAATCCTCCTATCTCTTTTATATAAGAAAGATACTCATCGCCAAATTTGCCTATTAAAGCTTTTTCCTCAATATGGATTCTAACAATCATAAATGGGACAAAAATTACTAAGGCCAATGTTAATGAGAAATAAGAATTTGGAATAAGACAGAGGGAGACAGCTTCAAGGATTATACATAATGCTAATGGATGGCGAATGTATCTATATGGACCACTTTTTATAAGTTGATGGTTCTTTTTTATTTCTATGTCAGGACTCATAAATCTTCCCAAAGATTCAACTGCCCATCTTCTTAGTGGGACGATAGATACATAGATAAGAAACCCTATCAAACTTACCAATAAATTGACCTCCTTCGGATAGTCTATGAAAAAATACTCCAATGGTGCACATAGAAATATAGTAATGTATAAGAAGAGCATGATCATATAAGTTATAGTTTTTTTAGTCTCAACGGGCTCTTCATCTTCAACCTTAGAATATGCCCAGATTAGACTTTTCATTCTAAAGATACTTGAAACAACAAGAAATCCTACATAAACTGTTGTGAAGTTCATATTTATAACCTCCTCTTTACTTTATATATTTTTTAATGATCAATGCCGAATTCTTACCTCCAAAGCCAAAGGAATTTGTAAATGCTATATTTATATCGGCCTTTCTCCCTATACTTGGAACATAGTCTAAATCACACCCTGGATCTGGAAATTCGTAGTTTATTGTTGGTGGGATGAAGCCATTTTCTGTTGCCAAACAACAAATGATTGCCTCAACAGCACCAGTTGCACCAATCGAATGACCAAGCATGGATTTTGTCGACGAAACAGGAATCTTATAAGCATATTCACCAAAAACATCCTTAATAATTATTGTTTCTGTCTTATCATTAAGAGGTGTAGAAGAACCATGTGAATTTATATAGTCAACATCCATTGGTTTTATACCTGCTCCTTCCAATGCAAGCCTGAAACATTGGGATGCTGCTTTTCCATCTGGCGCTGGTGCTGTCATGTGGTATGCATCGTTTGTGCTGGCATATCCTATAACTTCACCGTAGATGTTAGCACCCCTTTTTAAAGCATGTTCAAGCTCCTCCAATATTACAATCCCTGCTCCCTCTGCAATGACAAAACCATCCCTTTTTGCATCGAATGGACGGGATGCCTTCTCTGGCTCATCATTTCTTAAAGAAAGGGCGTTCATAGCATAAAATGAATGAATAACAACAGGTCTGATAGGTGCCTCTGCTCCTCCCGCAATAACTACCTCCGCTTCACAATTCTTTACAGCCTCAAATCCATAGCCTATTGCATCTGTTCCAGCAGGGCAACCCGTTGAGACTGTAATTGATGGTCCCTTAACCCCTATTGCCAAGGAGACCATTGAAGAAAGTGCACCCGAAAAGGTAATAATAGAAAGAAAGGGGCTTATCTTCTCTGGACCATCTTTAATAAATTTTGCAACCTGTTCCTCAGCAAAGGCAAGACCTCCGACACCAGCACCAATAATTACTTGGATTTTATCCTTATCTTCATTTTCTAGATTTAGCAAAGAATCTTCAATTGCCAGTTTTGTCGCACCAATAGCTAGTTGTGTTGCCCTATCACTTCTTTTTATGTCCTTTCTATCCATATATTTCTCAGGATCAAAATCCTTCACCTCACCTGCAATCTTAATAGGCATGTTTGAAATATCAAACTGAGTTATCCTTGAGATTCCAGGTTTTCCTTTTGATAGCGCCTCCCAGAATTCATCTTTCCCTGTACCAATGGGAGTAACAACCCCAATTCCAGTGATAACACACCTTTTTGGTTCCTCTTTTATTTCTGAGGAAAGAAAAATCTTTCTTCCACCTTTTGCTTTTGCAGAGAAAAGTGCCTTGTCCGCTTTTTCTATAAACTCTTCGGCATTTACTTCTTTCTCAAACTGGGCAATACCACAGGATATTGTAAGTGAGAGTTCTAAACCTTGTTCCCTACAAAATACATGATCGTTTATCCTTTCATTTATCCTTTTTGAAAGAACCATAGCCTGGTCTTGGTCTGTGTGTGGTAATAGAAGGAGGAATTCATCCTCTTTGTCTCTTATCAAGACATCCTCCTTTCTTGTAAATTTAAGTAATATATTTGCTGTCTCTTTGAGTATAGAGTTTTTGATCTGCTCACCATGGATGTCCATTAAAGATTTAAATTGGTCAAAGCGAAAAATTACAAGGGATAATGGATACTTTTTTCTACTTGCCTTGTTTATCTCCTCCTTAGTCCTATTTATAAGGTATAGCCTATTATGTAGCCCTGTTATCTCATCTATCCTTATGAGCTCCTCTTTTTTTATTATTCCTTTTGCCTTCAAGAAAAGCCCATATTCTTCATTTATCTCACGAATAAGGGGTGAAATTGCAAGTTTTGCTAATGAGAAAATATGTGAAAACTCATCCTCATCTATCATTTTTAAAGAAGAAAGGCTTGTCTCTATTCTTTTTTGCTCAATACCTATTATTTTTGCACTAGATAGTATCGTCTTTTTTCTTTCCTTTGTAAGAATTCCTCCGACGATAATATAGGACAAAATGGTATTTTTAAAGATAATTGGAAAGACAAAATTTACTAGCCCTAAATGGCAGGTAAAGATAAATGGCTCATTATCTTTTCTCGAAAGCCATGCATTCCTATATGATGAAAAACACCTCATATAACCATCTTTTGTCTCAAGTATATAACGGCATGGACCACTTGCTTCTTCTTTCCTAGAAATCCCTTCTCCCTGTGAACCAATGATGAAAATGGGACAGCCGAGGGTTTTTAAACAAAACGATGAAACCTCATTCCATTGACTCAAAAGTCCCAAAATTTCTAAATCGCTATTAATTTCCATTATTCTTTTTTCTCGCACTCCTTTTTTATTGCTTCCAATGTTTCCTGTGCCATTTTTTTGATGATTATCTTTGCAATTAAATCTCCAATTATAGGAATTTTATGCCTAAATTTATGAACAAGAAGAATCTCTGTTTTTCCTTCTTTTTCAACGAAGTGCCATTCGATTTCCATATTTGGTATTGGTCCTACAACCTGTTTTGATTTTATAAGGTTTGGCGGTATTAACTCTGTCTCTGATTTCCAAAATACCTCTTTTCCTTTTACCTCTCCTTTTCTTTCTATAGTCATTTTATTTCCATCCCTTTCTATGATTTTAACCTCTTTGTAAGTAGGGATAAACTTAGGCCAGGATTCAAAGTCAGAAACAAAAGAAAATACCTTATCTTTCCTTTCTTCAATTGTAATTCTATTCTCTGTTTTCATCTAAAATTGCAACAGCCCTACACCATCCAGCACTTCCTCTTTCTACCTTTACAGGAAAACAGGCAACCTTGAAACCATATGGTTTTGGAATCTTATTAATGTTTGCCATCTTCTCTATATGGCAGTATTCTCTTTTTCTTCCTGCAAAGTGTGCTGGCCAAAGTGATGATTTATCTCTTGTTTTTATATAATCGGAAAACATCATCCCCCAACCCCTATCAAAACCAACACTATCTATACCAATGATTTTTATTCCTTTATCTATGAGCCAAAATACCGCCTCTTGGCTAAGCGCTGGATAATCTGTAAGGTATCTTTTTTCTTTTGAATATTTATCAGCTCCTGTCATGATCAATACAATATCGTAGGGTTTGATTTGATAGCCAATCTTTTGTAATGCATTTTCGATATCAAGAGGGCTTATAAGAGAACCCGGTTCTTTCTCCCTCATATCCAAAATAACTCCATCAGAGAAACACCATTCTAAAGGGATTTCATCTATTGTCTTTGCTCTTTTCCCTTCTGATGTTGGCCCAAAATGCCATGGTGCATCTAGGTGTGTTCCTGCGTGTGTATCCATTCGTACATCTTCAAAGGCAAGTGCCATCCCATCAGGCCATTCATCAGTTTTTATTCTATATTTGCCAATAAGCCAAAGAAATAAACGTTTTAATAATGATTCTTTCTTATAAAGAAGGCCTGCTAGACCAAGCAGAAAAGCACCTTTTTTATGATCTGTATACTTAATCTTTGGCTGGTCATGTTCTGGACCAACAGGAGAAATAGAAAGGCTTAAGTCAATTATTTCACAGCCCATTGAAAATATTATAACATATATTTTTTATTCTTCAAATATTTATCCAGCGACAACCCTCATTGCCTCCTCTGGCGCTGTTATCCCTTCTAATACTTTTTCCCTTGCCGAATCTTTCAATGTAGTAAGTCCTTTTTCTATTGCAGTCTCCATTATCCTTGAACCAGGCTCTCTGTCGGTGATAAGATCGGCAATCTCACTATCAATATCAAGTAATTCAAATATGCCAATTCTTCCTTTATAACCTATTTGGCTACATTTCTTACATCCTGCCCCTTTAAAAAACTGGATGTCTTCTGGGATATCAAAGAATCTGTAAAATGAACTTTGGGGTTTATAAGGAATTTTACATTCTGGACAGATCTTTCTAATAAGTCTTTGGGCAACAGATAGAATTAGAGTTGATGCAATAAGGAATGGTTCGACACCCATATTCTGAAGCCTAACGATCGCACCAACAGAGTCATTTGTATGTAGGGTTGAAAAGACTAAATGGCCTGTTAAAGCGGCATTTATTGCAACCTCTGCTGTTTCTTTATCCCTTACTTCACCAACAAACAATATATCTGGATCCTGTCTTAAGAAAGACCTTAAAGTTGTTGGAAAATCAAGCCCAATTTCTGGTCTTGCCTGTGTCTGGTTGAGTCCTTTTATTTTATACTCAACAGGGTCTTCAACAGTTAGGATATTTTTATCAGGAGTATTTATCGTTCTTAGGGTCGAATATAAGGTTGTTGTTTTTCCACATCCTGTTGGTCCTGTTATGAGGATGATTCCATGCGGTTCTTTTATCTTCTCTTCATAGAGCGAAAGAAGTTTTTTTGAAAAGCCAAGTTTTGTTAAGTCAAGACATAGCGACGATGGGTCAAGAATTCTTGCAACAACTTTTTCTCCATAAGATGTTGGAACAACAGAGACTCTCATGTCTGCCTCTTTTTCTTTCAGTCTTATAGAACATCTGCCATCTTGTGGTAGTCTCCTTTCCGCAATGTTTAAGCCAGATATTATCTTAAACCTTGAAATTACTGCCCTGTGGAGTGTCTTTGGTGGCGAAAACATCTCATGAAGGACTCCATCGATCCTATATCTTACTCTTAATTCGTCCTCATATGGTTCAATATGGATATCTGATGCACCTAGTTCAACAGCGGTAGAGAGGAGATGATTCACAAGCCTGATTATGCCTATTGCTTCTCCTTCTTCCTTCATCTTATCGAGGTCGATTGCCTCTTCTTCCTTTAAAACCTCAATAGCCCTGACATCAACAGATGCCAAGATCTCCTCCATAGTCTCTGTTTTTTTGTAGTACTTATCGATTGCTTGTTTTATCTTCTCCTCTGATGAGACAACAGCCCTTATCTTGCATCCTGTTATCCTTCTTATATCATCTATTGCAATAACATCTAGTGGGTCTGCCATGGCAACGGTTAAAACTTCATCAGACATAGATATTGGAAGGGCAAGATGGCGCCTTACAACTGGTTCAAGAACTTCGTTTCTTAAGACCCTTCCAAACCTTTCTATCTCTACATTGTCTAGATCTATATATGGAATACCCATTTGGGAGGCAAGGAAGTTCAGTATTGTTTCTTCAGAGACAAATCCAAGCCTCGTCAAAGTCCTTCCAACCCTCTCGCCTGGCTTTTTTTCTGAAAGGGCATTATCAAGCTGTTCTTGGGTGATGATCCCTGCCTTAAGAAGCATATCACCAAGCTTTTTTTTGGTTCTAATCATAATTTTTTAATATATATTCCTCCACTAAAATTTATTTTTTTATCTTTTACCCCCATTCCAAGTTTTGCATCAAAAAGAAAGGAAGATCTGTAAAAACCAAACCCAAATCCTTCTTCTTTTTCTAATTCTACCAAGATATTTAATTTTTCTTTTATAGGAACATCTATTCCAAGGAAATAACGCAATTTACTAGACTCTGCCCCACTATAGCCTCCTCCAAGATGAAGATTAAAGAGCCTTGATGGAAGATTTCCTATTAACCAGAATCCTTTTTTATCTTCTTTTTTATTCTTTTTCATATTATAAGTTTGATAATAAACATCAATGCCTAAATAGTCAAAAATATTATACTTCATTCCAAAGCCAATTCCATAAAACCTAATCTCTGTCTTTAATTTTGATGGAAGTCCCATCCTTAAGATAAATAACTTGGGGTAAACAAGACCAATTTCAAGCTCACCTTGTTTTAGACAGTAGGCTGTTTCAAGGAAGATAAGTTCAGAGAGGCGCTTTTCTTCTTTTTTTATAACGGGTGGTTTTGGAATTGTAACCGAATAAAGGTCTACTTTTATCTCAACATCCCCCTCTACAAGGACTTTCTGGCTATGTGATTCAAATCCATCCTTTTTTACAACAAGCTCATAGACACCATCGTCAATATTTGTGATAAAAACAGGCGTAACACCAAAGAGCTTTTCATTGATAAAGACTTCTGCATTCTCTGGTTGTGATGAGACAAGTAGTGATGACGGCCTTTTTTCAGAGACCTTAAGTGTTGAAAGAAAAAGGCAGAGATCAATAGATGAATATGGATGGTAGGGTAGATAAACATCACACCTTCTATCATAAAACCCTTCTTTTTTAATGGTAAGTTCGCCTTCAATCCTATCATTTATCAAAATTGGACTAATCCCTATCTCTTTTTTCTTCCAAAAAACATTTCCCTTTGGCTTTGTGTCTATAAGGAGAAACTCTTTTGTCTTTCTTGCTTCAAAACAGGATTTCCTTATAATGTCAAACAAAGAAACTTTTCCGTATGAAAGGGAAATATAAGATCTATTTGGTTCAACCGACACAATCTGTCCTTCGCCTATCTTCTTCTGATTCCTAATTACATCAAATCTATCGCCAAGTTTTATTCCGTCTTTTCTTGATAGTGGAATAGTAAAGTCAGATGAGGTTATGATTTTTTCAACCCTTGTGCTTACTCCAAAGTGCGAGAGGAATAAATCCAAGATAAAAAGAGGTAAATCAGGATCTTTTTTTATTGATGTCTCGATAAAATGGAAATTTATGAATTTTTGCTCTAATGATCCCTCTATACTTCCAATAGCAATAATATCACATTCAAGCACCTCACCAATCGTCCATGCTATCTCAGGAGTGATTGTCCCAAGCTCTCTCTGAATTGATAAAGGAAGCCTTTTCTTTACTTTTTCCCTATCTACCATAGTAAACCTTTCCGACGGGAAAAGAGTTGATATGACGAGTCTTAATTCTTCCTCTCCTTTTTTATCTAATGTTTTGTCAACAAAATCAAGGAACGCGATTGTCTTTGCATACAAAAAAGATGAAAAGAAAATGAAGATATATAAAAATCTTAAGATTTTCATTTTTCAAGCTCCCTTATTTTTTCTGCAATCATTACCCTTAATTGTCCCTTTGCATAGATTGAATCGGGATAATTGATTAAAAGTTTTCTGTATGTTGAAACTGCATCTTCTTTCATTCCCAACAAGACATAGCAATCGGCTATATGATATAAAGAATGAGGGACAAGGGGAGATTCTGGAAACATTTCGGCTAATCCTTGATATTCAATGAGGGCATTTTGAAAGTTTCTTGTTTCAAAATAGATTTCTGCCTTTGCATATTGAGAATGGGGTGCCCAATATGATGTTTGGTATTCATATAAAATTTTATCAAATTTCTCCAATGCCTCATTATATTTTTTTTGAAACTGATAGTTTTTTCCTGCATCGTAAATTTCCTTTGACCTTTCATTTGCTATCTGTTCATTCAATCTTTCCATAGCAAGCAGTGATGCCTTTGCAAACCTTGTTTGAGGGTATAGCTCAACTATTTTTCTAAAAACTTCAAATGCTTTATCGTATTTTTTGTTTTCATAATAGCTCTGCGCCATCTTAAATATGGAAGAGGCACTTTCTTCGGTGATTTTGCCAGATATCTCAGAAAGGATATTTTCTGCTCTTTCTGCATATACACTATCTGGCCATATTGCAGTTATCTGATTAAGTATCCTTACTGCCTCTTTATATTCGCCAAGTTCATAGTACTTCCAAGCGATATCAAACTGTCTGGCCTGTCTTTCAGAATCCTCCTTCTTTCTTATCTCATCAAGCCTTTCCCTTGAAAAGTCGGCATAGTTTGAATTATAGTATAGAATTACTATCCTCTGAAACAGCTCTTTTGCAGAGGATATTTCGCCTTCCTGCAGTAGTGAAAGGGCTTGTTTATAAAGATTTTCTACATACTCTTTTTGACTTTTTTCTTCCTGTTTAAAAAGTTCTGCTTCTACTTCTTTTGCCACATCCGTTGTTGGATATCGTGAAATTATCTCTTGATACTTAACCTTTGCCTCGTCGAAGGGAATACTTTTTATTTCCTCAAGTTTTGTTTTTGCCTCATCTTCAATTTTCTCTTTC
This sequence comes from bacterium, assembly GCA_003498085.1. Taxonomy (GTDB): domain Bacteria; phylum UBA9089; class UBA9088; order UBA9088; family UBA9088; genus UBA9088. The sequence goes on along the minus strand of DNCM01000135.1, from coordinate 1,693 downwards.
TTTGCCTTTGAAATCCCAAGCCTTGCTAAATCTGTATATTCTGTCTCAGGGAAATTAACTATTATCTTTTGGAAAATAGAGATTGCCTCATCATATCTTTTCTCCTTTAGTTTTTCTTCTCCATTTTCATAAAGTGCTTTAATTTTTGGCACAGCAAATTCTGCCAATTTTTCATTTATCTCTGAGATAAGATTCTTTGCCTCTTTTGTATATTTATTTTTTGGGTACTTATTCTCAAGGGTTTCAAGATATGTTTTTGCTTTTGCTAAGTCTTTCTCTCTATACGCTTTCTTTCCCAAATTAAATAGATCTTCTATCTCTTTTTCCTCAAATTTCTTTTTTATCTCATCAAAAAGCATATTTGCAGAGGGGTGATATTTTGTGTCTTTGTATTTTTTAAGAAAGCTTGATATAGTTGCAGATGCAAGCTCAAAGTTACCTACTTTATAATAGGCCCATGAGAGGGCGTAGTCTGCATATGGTGTATAAGGTGTATCAGGATAAGAAGAAATGAAATCTTTATATGCAGGAATTGCTTCGTCATACTTTTCTTGGTAATAAAGGCATTCACCAATCTTAAATTTTGCATATAGTGTATATGTAGAATTTGGATATTCATCTATAAAGCTTATAAATTCATTGTACGATTCAGGATAGGCTTTCTTATTAAATAATTCCCTTGCCTTTTTTATCTTTGCTATTTCCTTTGGACTCGGTGGCTTTTCTTTAAGCTCATCAAGCCTAGATTCTGCATACGCGCTTTCTATTGTTTCTGGAAATCTTTTCTTAATCTGAGTGAATACTTTTATCGCACTATCTTTTCTTCCTTGTTTGAGATAACAATCTCCTAGCCTTGAGAGGGAAGGTTTTACATATTCTGATTGGGGGTAAATAGAGATAAGTTTTTCAAACTCCTTTATTGCATCATTGAATCTTCCCAATTGATAAAGGCTTTCTGAAATCCTATATTGGGCAATTGGGGCAAATTCACCATCTGGTTCAAGTTTAAGGTAATCTTTATAATGGCTTATTGCAGAAGGAAAATCACTTTCTTCAAATGCTAGATCTCCTTTTAAGATATAATCTTCTTGGCTTAAACAAAGAGAAGCAAAAAAGATAAAGAAAAACAAAACTTTTTTCATATATCTAATATAAACCAAAATTCCTTAATCAGTCAAGAAATTTTACCAGAACTTCCCCGTCTTATAAACAATTATTCAACAATAAGAAATTGAGACTTTCAAATGCTTAGATAGATCTCAAGTTTTACAGTAATATTTGGCTCTTCACAGAATATAGTGGGTAACTACATTCAAAGTTAGTTTGTATCTATTCGGGTAATTTGATTATATTCTTAATTCATCAAAAAAGGATTATTTCACAGAACTACTAGGATATCAAGGATTCTCTATAGTCGATATGGAGATAGAGAGAAGGGATGATGTGGACAGGGTGATATTCATGTTAGACAGGATTAAAAGAGAGTATGTTTGTAGTGGGTGTGGTAGGATATTTAGAAACTATCTTATAATGTTTTAAGAAAGTTAGAGTTAACTGTTCAAACTGTGGAATAAGGGTAGAAGAGAAGAGAGTGAAAGTGTACTCGGAAGGTACATCATAACCACCCTATAGAGAAATTATTCTATCTTGATGATAGGGATATGAAGGATATAGAAAGGATAAAGAAAGGAGA
>DNCM01000087.1 GCA_003498085.1 bacterium | reverse complement strand
TAGACAGTTCCCATAGGCAAGACGATGAATATTTCTTGATGATTAAGGAAGTAAAGATGCAATAATATTTCTATGTTTCTCAGCAAAGCTTAAAAGATGGCAAGATACTTGGAATTTCTACAGACCAAACTATAGGGATAGGAATGGATGGAATGACTCCTTATGAGAAACTTAAAACCACAAAAACCCTAATTCATCATAACATCTTCTTCGATGAAATATTTACAATTTCCTATGATTCTGTTACTGGATTTTTGAAAAGGGGTGGTCGATATGTCTATACCAAGTGTGAATCAGTTTGAAACAAAGATAAGAACCTCTTCAAGTTTATAGGGAGAAAAAGCAGGTTTGACCGCTATCTTCCTAAAAAGTCCCCTTCTTTTGGGAGATAAGCTCTCAACATGACCAATGAGTAATCCCTCTGGAATATAAGTACCCGCAAGGGTCACAATAGGCTCTTTATCTAAAATATCTAATTGGCTTGGGATAAATTTAAGCTCCATACCATGTTTCTTTCCAACTAAAAGCCCCCTTGTCCTTGATACTTCAAGTCTTACAGGAAGGGAAAGACCTGGATCTGTTGTTAATAAAACAATGGATGATTGTGGAAAAACATCTATCATCCTTCCAATAAAAACATTCCTGCCATCAATAAGAGAAATTACCCCTTGTTTTTTCTTCACTCCGTCGTCTGATCCCCTATCGATTACAATAGTTGAAGATAAAGGAGAAGGGTCATGACCTAAGATTTTACCAATAATTATGTTAAACTTTGTCTTTTCTTTGTATTTAAGGATTTCCCGAAGTCTTTCGTTTTCAAGAAATAACTCTTTATGCTTTGCATATTGAAATGAGAGTAAACTAATTTGTTTTTCAAGCTCCTTTTTTTCTAGGCTTAGTTTTATATTATCCTTTACACTCTCAGAGAGAATGGCACCACTTCCCTTTATTTTTGCAGAAATTACCTCAATTGGAATAACACATCTTTTTATTGCATCTCTTAATTCTTCTGGATTTAGAATAATAATGATGATAGAGAGAAAGATAGGAGTAAAAACCCTTACCCTAGAAAATTGGATATTTGCCAACTGTTTCTTTTCCGCGATTTTTTGATATTCTTTATTTCTTCAAGGTATCTTCCTGTACCCATTGCAACACAAGTGAGAGGGTCTTCTGCAACAGAAACAGAAAGGTCTGTTTCTTGAGAGATCAGGGTATTAAGTCCTTGAAGGAGGGAACCACCACCCGCCATTGTTATTCCTTTATCAACAATGTCCGATGAGAGTTCTGGAGGGGTCTCTTCTAAGGCAGACTTTATTACATCAATGATGAAACCTATCGGCTCTTTTAGAGCATCTCTAATCTTATCTGATGAAATTCTAATCATCCTTGGAAGACCAGAATTTGCGTCTCTTCCTTTTATTTCGGTTGTAGTCTCTTCAACCATTGGATATGCAGAGCCTATCTTTATCTTTATTTCTTCGGCCGTCCTATCACCTATAAGGAGACCATGATGCTTTCTTATATACTGGACAATTGCCTCATCCATCTCGTTTCCTGCAATCCTAATAGATTTTGAAACAACCATCCCTCCAAGAGAAATGACTGCAACCTCTGTTGTTCCACCACCAACATCAACAATCATATATCCCGTTGGTTCCTGAACTGGGATGTTTGCACCAATTGCTGCTGCCATTGGCTCCTCAATAAGATAGACCTCTCTTGCTCCTGCCTGCTCTGCCGCCTCAATTACTGCTCTCCTCTCAACCTCTGTGATTCCAGATGGAACTCCAATGACAACTCTAGGTTTTAATGGAATCCATGATTTCCTGCGATGTGCCTTATGGATGAAGTACCTAATCATATCTTGCGTTATTTCAAAGTCTGCAATGACACCATCTCTTAATGGTTGGATAGCAACGATATTTGCAGGTGTCCTTCCAAGCATCCTCTTTGCATCATTGCCAACAGCAAGAACTTCTTTTGTATCTCTATTTATGGCAACAACAGAAGGCTCACAAAGAACTATCCCTTCGTTTTTCATATAGACAAGGGTTGTTGCGGTTCCTAAATCGATCCCCATATCGTTGGAGAATAATCCAAATATAAGTTGAAGCATACACTTATTTTAAAGAAAATTGTCACTTCTTGTCCACTTAATTATTGCGTAAGAATAATTTTTTTTTATAAAATTATCTAAAGAATATTTTTTAAAAAGGAGTTAAGCTATGAAAATTCTAGTATCAGATCCAATAGCAAAAGAAGGATTAGATGTCCTTAAAAGTATAGATGGTATTGAGCTTGTTGTAAAGACGGGCTTAAAGGAAGATGAGCTTATCGACGAGATAAAAGATGTAGACTATCTTGTTGTCCGTTCACAGACAAAAGTAACAGCCAATGTTCTTGAATCTGTAAATAGACTTAAAATAATAGGGAGGGCAGGGGTTGGTGTTGACAATATAAATATGGATGCCGCAACAAAAAAGGGTATAATTGTAATAAATACCCCAGATGCAAATACGATATCAACTGCAGAGCATACAATGGCAATGATGCTTGCCTGCTCCCGTAAGATTCCACAGGCGTATAGTTCGCTAAAATCTGGTAAATGGGAAAGGACATTGTTTGTTGGCTGGGAGCTTTATGGAAAAATATTGGGAATAATTGGTTTAGGAAGGATAGGAAGACAGGTTGCAATAAGGGCTCAGGCGTTTAATATGCATGTTGTTGGCTATGATCCTTTTATAGGGGATGATGTTGCAAAAAATCTTAAGATAACATTGGTCTCTCTTGATGAACTTTATAAAAAATCAGATTATATAACAATCCATGTACCCATGTCCCCTGAAACAAAACACATGATTTCTGAAAATGAGATAGAAAAAATGAAAGATGGAGTAATCATTATAAATTGTGCAAGGGGTGGGATAATAGATGAAGGTGCTTTATATAACGGACTTTCTTCAGGAAAAATAGGAGCGTGTGCCTTGGATGTCTTTGAGAAAGAACCACCGATAGGCTCCCCATTACTTTCCCTTGATAATTGTGTATTTGTCCCCCATCTTGGTGCATCAACGAAGGAAGCACAGGAGAATGTTGGAATTGAAATAGCAAACCAAATAAAAGATGCAATAAAGGGAAATATAAAAAATGCCGTAAATATTCCACAGATAGATCCTGAATTAAAAAAGATACTGGATCCATATGTTAAGCTTGCAGATTGTCTTTCTAAATTTGCCATTCAAGTTGTAGAGAGACCCCTTAAGACAATAGAGATAGAGTATAGTGGAGAGCTCATAAACTATGAACTTTCACCTCTTACAAACACTATTGTTTTTTCTATTTTCTCAACAAAGTTCCTTCCAGATGGGGCAATAAACTATGTAAATAGCCTTTATATTGCAAAGGAAAGGGGTATTGGTGTTTCATCAGCAAAATCCTCAAAGAAAATAGATTATCAAAGTCTAATCTCGCTTACCCTTGTAACAGACAAAGAAAAAATAGAGTTTCTTGGGACATTGCTTGGCGAGGAAGAACCAAGAATTGTCCAAATAGACAAATTTTCTGTTGAGATTGTTCCAGAAGGAAATCTACTTGTTCTTTCCCATACAGATGAGCCTGGGATTATTGGAAAAGTTGGAACAATCCTGGGAGAGGCAAAAATAAATATCGGTTGGCTTAAACTTTCAAGGAAAGAAAAAGGTGGCGATGCTCTATCTATTTGGGGTCTCGATGAAGAAACGCCTCAGGATGTTATTTCAAGGATAAAAGAAATTCCTCAGGTCCTTAAGGTAAGAATGGCTAAATTATAATGGAGGATGTTATTTTAAATGGAGAATCCAAGATTTATAAAGGGGCTATAATCGGCGAAGGGAGCGTTATTACTGCACCAGTTATTATTGGAATGCCACCTCGGGGTAAAAAAGAAGGAGAGCTTGAAGTAATTATTGGTAACAATGCAGTAATTCGACCATTTACCGTTATTTATGCAGGATGTAAAATAGGAAATAACTTTCAAACCGGCCAAGGAGTAACTATTAGGGAAGATAACATCATTGGGGATGATGTTAGTATTGGCACAAATACAGTTTTAGAAGTTGGTAACCAGATAGGCAACAATACAAGAATTCATACAGGTTGTTTTTTGGAACTTACAACTATTGAAGAAGATGTTTTTATTGGTCCAAATGTTGTTTTTACAGATGATCCCCACCCTCCCTGTCCAAAATATAAGGAATGTTTAAAGGGAGCAATCGTAAAAAGGCTTGCCAAAATTGGGGCTAATTCAACTATATTACCAGGAATTACAATTGGCATAAACTCTCTTGTTGGAGCCGGCTCAGTGGTAGTAGATGATGTTTTGGATAATAAGGTAGTTGCTGGAAATCCTGCAAGAGTGATTAATGATATAGATAACCTTAAATGTTTTAAAAGATTTTATATGAGACCGTATCTTTGGCCACCATATAAATTATGATGAAAGTCCTTGCAGTTATCGCTGTTTATAACGAAGACTTGGAGAATTTGAGGGAAATTCTAAAAAGATTTCCAAAGGATGTTGCTTCTTTAATAGTGATCGACGATTGTTCACAAAATAACCCAGAGGATGTTGTTTTAGAATTCGGTTTTTCTTTTATCCGTCATGAAGTAAACAAAGGCATTGGTGCTGTAATAAAATCTGGAATTGGGTATGCTATCGACAATAAATATGACATTATAGTGATAATGGCTGGAAATGGAAAGGACGATCCAAGAGAAATTCCAAAACTTCTTGAACCTATCATAGAAGAAGACTATGACTATGTTCAGGGCTCAAGAAATCTAGCAGGCGGAAGGTCAGTAAATCTTCCTATTTTTAGGAGAATTATGGTAAGGGTTAATGCCCTAATCTATAGAATTCTAACAGGGTTTCCCGCAACAGATGCAATCAATGGATTTAGGGCATATAAGTTAAGTATATTTGATGACCCAAGGATAAATATTTGGCAAGATTGGCTTGACAGATATGAGCTCGAGACATATTTACATTATAAAGTTTTAAAATTGGGTTATAAGGTGAAAGAGGTTCCTGTTCCTAAGATATACCAAAAGAAAAAGAAGAAATATTCACATATCCGTCCATTTATAGATTGGTGGAAAATAGCAAAACCCTTGGTATATCTACCATTAGGGATTAAAAAATAATCTATCAAAAGATTTGAAAACATACTATAATTACTGAAAGATATGGGCTTTAAAACACTCATTGCAGTAAGGAATATCCTTGGAAAAAAGGAGGAAAAAATACTTTTTGTAATAGGTTGTATCTCTATTGCTTCCATTACAATTGGTGTTTGTTCTTTGGTTGTTGTTCTTTCTGTAATGGATGGTTTTGGTTATGAGCTCCGTAAAAGAATTGTTGGCGTTCAACCCCATATAAGAATAACTTCAATTGATGGTAAAATTAAAAACTATGAGGAGATTATAAGCAAAATAGATGACCCCCTGATCGTTTCTGTATACCCCTACATTGAACAACAAGCAATATTTAAAGGAAAAAAGTCTTATGGTGGAATAATCTATGGAATGGATAAGATAGATGGGATAAAGCTTAAAGAAGGAAGTCTTGCAGATGAATCGTCCATCCTCCTCGGGAGAGAACTTTCTTTTATCTTAGGTAGTTTTCCATCTAGTAGGATTTTTATAATTACCGCATCTCACTTAACAGGTAACCCCATCATCTCCGAACTCGTCATCTCCGGAGTTTTTTCCTCCGGTATGTATGATTATGATTCATCCTGTGCCTATATTCCCCTTTCATCTGCAAAGAAAATGTTTAAGTTAGACGGAGTGTCTGGGATAGGGATTAAGGTATTCAATGTTTACAAAGTAAATTTGGTAAAAGAGAGGCTTTATAATATGGTTTCGCCATATAACCTTACAGTAAGAACTTGGGAAGAGCTTAATGAAAACCTAATGTCTGCCCTAAAACTTGAGAGGGATATTATGGCTTTACTCCTTGTTTGTTTTCTTATTATTAGCTTATTTGGCATCTCTTCGTTATTGGTTATAACAATAATAAAGAAAAAGAGGGAAATTGGGATTTTGAGGCTACTTGGGGCATCCTGTTTCTCCATTGTCTCTATATTTCTTATTGAGGGAGGGATAATTGGAGTAATCGGAACACTATTGGGGGTTGTTTTCGGGCTTTTTATTGGGTGGTTTATCTCTTTGTCTGTTAAACTTCCAGGAGATATTTATTACATCTCGTCAATTCCTGTCCATTTTGGTTTGCGAAATATCGTTCTTATTCTACTTATTGCCCCCTTTTTATCCATCGTTTTTTCTATCTGGCCATCCATTTGGGCATCTTCTATTTCCCTAAAAGATGCTCTAAGAGAGGATTAGTTTTGTATAAACCGTACGATAGATTTCATAGCAGATCCTCTGTAAAATTTGATTTTTCTGTAGAGGTAAAATACCTAAAAACACATTTGGTATAGACATACATTAAGATTTCATTCATATCTATTGGTAAATTGTATTTTATCATATGTCTATACCCATCTGTGATTTCAACATTTCTGTACTCGGAAGGTACATCATAACCACCCTATAGAGAAATTATTCTATCTTGATGATAGGGATATGAAGGATATAGAAAGGATAAAGAAAGGAAAGTTTAATAACAAAACTCCCTTGGGGTCTGGTATAATATTACCAAAAAACCAAGGGAGGTGTTCCGATG
>DNCM01000146.1 GCA_003498085.1 bacterium | reverse complement strand
TTTTGGGAAGTTAGGGTTTAAATAATTTCCATCATATATCGAAGAATCGCTTAGCGTTCTGTGTGGTTATATCTACCCATGGGTGTCGATTATATCAGTCATAAATTTTTGTCAATAGCATTTTAAGAAGAGCCTATAGTTTTTGTAAATCCTATTCCCATATCCCTGGAATTTTTACTTTGCAAAACCTACATTCTCCGTTCTTAATATTATTTTCTAAAACCGAGAAATGTATACGATAGATAAGCCTTATTTTACATTCTGGACAATAGGTAGAATTAAACATATGGCCAGAAACATTTCCAATATAGATATACTTTAAACCAACATCATTGGCTATCATCTTCAACTTTTCCAAGGTTATTATGGGTGTAGGTAGAAAATATATAAGCTTATGGACAGGCGAAAACCTGTTGAAATGTAAAGGCACATCTTCACCTAAATTTTCCTTTATCCAAATACACATACGCTTAACATCATCTTCGTTATCATTTATCGTTGGGATCACAAGGTTCACAATCTCAAGATGCTTATTTCTCTTTTTAATGATCTTTAAATTTTTCAATACTGGCTCAATTAGTGCATTCTTAAGCAAATTTGAATAGAATTCCTGAGTAAAACCTTTCAGATCAACAGTGACAGAATCTGTGTAGTTGAGTAATTCCCTTAAAGGTGCTTCATTCATTGCGCCGTTCGTATGGAATAGGGTCTTTAAACCCTCCTCTTTGGCTAATTTCATGACATCCAACATCAATTCATAAAAGACGGTTGGTTCATTGTAGGTAAAAGAAACAGTTTGGCATCCTTCCTCTTTTGCAAAATCTAATATCTCTTCTGGGGAGACATCATAATTATGAGTCTCCTCAACTGTTGCAAATGACATGTGCCAATTGTGACAGAATTTACATATGAGGTTACACCCTGCTGTCCCAATACAGAGCATATTTGAACCAGGAAGCATATGAAATGACGGCTCTTTTTCTATGGGATCTATCTGAATTGCACAAGGTGCCGAATAGACTAGAGAATACAACTTCCCTTCTCTATTTTCTCTAGTTTTACAGAATCCCCTTTTGGAAGGAGCGATTTTACAATTCCTGAAACATAGACAACATTGGACAAAATTATCCCCTAATATTTCGTAAAACATTGCTTCCTTCATCTTCGAAGAAGTATTTTTAAGAATTCACCAAAGTTTAGATCGGCCTAATAGCTTTATACTATATTTCAGATGGAGCTTTGGGAATCTTGGCTATTGCCTCATTTATCTTTTCTTCTGGATATTCAAAATCTTCTAATTCTTTAGATAAATAAGCATCGTAAGCAGTTAAATCGAAACAGCCATGCCCACTGAAATTGAACGCGATACACTTATTTTCGTTCTTTCTGGCTTCATCTATAGCACATTTGATAGCATGAGCAGTTTCAGGTGCAGGTATTAGTCCCTCTGTCTGTGCAAATAATACTGCCGCTTCAAAAACTTCATTCTGGCGGTATGCAACTGCTTCGACAACTTTGTGTTTAAATAATAGGCATAGTAAAGGGGCATCACCATGATAGCGTAATCCACCAGCATGGATCCTTGGCGGTACGAAACTATGTCCAAGGGTGTACATCTTAACTAAAGGTGTAAGTCCAACGGTGTCACCAAAATCATATGTGTATATACCTTTTGTGAGTGTTGGGCAGGCAGTAGGTTCAACAGCGATCATGCGAATGTCCCTACCTTTGAGTTTATCTGGGATGAAAGGAAAGGCAAAACCACTGAAATTGCTACCACCACCAACACAGCCTATAAGCACATCAGGCTCTTCACCAAGGAGCTCTAACTGTTTTTTTGTCTCGAGTCCAACTATCGTCTGATGGAGGATGACATGATTCAACACACTACCAAGTGAATATTTTGCATCGTCATGTGTGGCAGCATCTTCTATTGCTTCTGAGATTGCAATGCCTAGACTGCCTGGTGAATCTGGTTCTTGGCTTAATATCTTTCTTCCTGCATTAGTCAAATCTGTTGGCGAGGCAAAGACATCTGCACCCCAAGTATGCATTAAAATCTTACGATACGGCTTCTGGTTGTAGCTTATCTTTACCATATATACGGTGCATTTAAGCCCAAACAACTTACATGCAAATGCAAGTGCACTGCCCCATTGGCCAGCACCAGTTTCTGTACATAATCGCTTAACTCCTTCTTCTTTGTTGAAATATGCCTGAGCAACAGCAGTATTGGGCTTATGTGAGCCTGGTGGACTGAGGGATTCGTTCTTGAAATATATCCTTGAGTTAGTCTTTAGTTCTTTTTCTAATCTATATGCGCGATGCAGGGGCGTTGGCCTCCATATTTTATATACATCGATAATTTCGTCTGGAATCTCTATCCACCTTTCCTGGCTTACCTCTTGTTTGATGAGTTCCATTGGAAAGATCGGTGTTAAATCTTCTGGACCTATTGGTTTACCTGTTCCAGGATGAATTGGGGGTGGAAGTTGCTCCGGTAGGTCAGGGGTGACATTATACCACCTTTGTGGAATATCTTTTTCTAACAAGATTACTTTTATATCCATGGTTAACCTCCTTTTATTTTATTTAAATAAAAACACAAAAATTATAGATAAAGATTAAATATTTGTAAAGAAAAAATTATATTTCGCTTAAGATGGGTGCAGACATATAAACCACCTTCTCTTAAGAATCTTCTTGCTTTAAAGGATGCAAGTGTAAAGAAGGAATTTTAATATGTTTTAATTTCTCGTGTAGAATTGATTTTTCTTAATTTGACATACATTCTAAAATTCATATGAAAAATAAAGATTAATTCCTCTTTCTTTAACATATCTCTGAACATTAGGAGATGTTTGATAGGTCACAAGGAGCTTTATTTGGTCTTGAGTTATATATTCTTTTATCTTTTCTGTATGCTTTACAAAATTATCAACATCTCCTCTTTTAAGTTGTGACTTTGCTTCTCCTACAATGAGGTATTCTTTACCGTCCAACCTTCCCTTTCCAAAAATATTTACCTCTATATACTGATTTTTCCTTATTTCGATATAGTCTCTCTTAAGCCTTCCTACAATCTCTATGCCCATATCTCTTTTAAGAAGATGTGGTAGTGCCTTAAATGACTCATCTTCAAGTCTAAATCCGACAGTATGAGATAGGCTACCTACTTCTTCTCTTGTTTTTTTGTGTTCCTTAATAAGGCTTTGTAGTTCTTTCTCGGTCCTTTTCTGGGCTTCCCCAAGTTCTTCAATAACTCTTTCTACTCTTGTAAGTCGCTTTTCGCTTTCTTTTTGTGCTTGTGCAAGTTCATTTTGTGCCTGTGCAAGTTCATTTTGTGCTTTTGCAAATTCATTTTGTGTCTTTACAAGTTCTTCAATGGCTATTTCTACTCTTGTGAGTCGCTTTTCGCTTTCTTTTTGTGCTTGTGCAAATTCATTTTGTGCCTGGGCAAGTTTTCTAACTTCAACAACAAGAAGGTTAAACTCTTCCCTTTCCACTTTTATATCTTTTGTTTTGGACTCTACAATTGTCTCTATAGCTTTATAAAGTTCAAGATCTATTGGCATTTTTATTTAATCCTCTAAATCTAATTTATTTTAAGAAATACCATACTTTCTTTAATTTAATATTACAGGAGTTTATTAATATTGTCAAGGAAATTAGATTTGAAACTTACCCATATCTTTCTGGCTGAATTTGAATTTTTTGCCTAGAAAGACCCTTTTTGGTTAAAGTGAGAGTTTCTTATAAATTGTAACTATTCAGCCTACCC
>DNCM01000188.1 GCA_003498085.1 bacterium | reverse complement strand
TTTTATTCCTCAATATAAGAGGTGATAAAAACCACAAGCTCTGTTTGATAGGTTTTTGTAGTTGAGTGGGAAAAGAGCTTGCCCAATAAGGGAACGCGGGAAATACCAGGAATTCCTCTTGTCTTCTTTTCCTTTCTTTCTTGTAATAGACCACCAATGGCAATTGTTTCCCCATTTTTTACTACAAGTGTAGTTTTTAAAGACCTACGGCTAACTATTGGAAGGCCCTCCCTTCCTATCTCTACAACATCACTTATTTCTGGTTCTAACGAAAGCAATATTTCTTTCTCTTCCGTAGTATATGGTGTAACCTTAAGAATAATACCTGTCTTTATGGACTCTAATAATGAACGTGCGTGGTATATTGTGACAGGGTTTAAATAGTATTCCTCTTCGCTGATGGATAAGGAAGCAGGACTTCCTTCTAGTGTTGAAATATGTGGATTTGCCTTTATCTTTGCCTCTCCCTTTTCTGCCAGGCTCCATATTTCAGCAATTGTATTCTTATCTACATTAACGCTTATATTCTGTAAAATGTTGGAAAGTTCGGCCTTTGCCTTTGGTATTGTTCTTCCATCCCACATCCATTTTACCCCTAATGCTTTGCGCTTTTTTTCCAAGATTTCTGTAACCAATACCTTAATAACTATGCGATGTGGCTTTACATCTATCTTTTTTATCCTTTCCTTGATAAGCTCAATAAGGGAAGAAGGGGCAGTAACTATCAATGTATTGTATCCTTCTTCAACATAAATACAAGAAGATAAATCTTCGGGAAGGAGCTTTTTTATCTTATCTGCCTTTATGTAATTAAGCTTAATCTTTTCTGTTGTGCTTAAATACTTAAATGTAGGATTTTTTGGGTCAGGTATGCCTATTAAGTAATAATCCTTATATTCTTTATAGGTATATCCTGTTTGGAGCATTATCTGGTCTAAAGCCTCTTCAAATGGTATGTCTATTACCTCTATATTTACCAACCCCCTTACTGTATCATCCATAATAACCTTTACACCTGCCTGTGTAGAAAGCTCATTTATTGCTTCCCTTATGTCTGTATCTATAAAGACATTTGTAACAAAACCCTTTTGTAATGCAGGAGACTCTGTTGTAACAGCGGCTTCTGGAATGTGAATCTCTTCGGTTTCGGTAGGGGTTTCTGTAGAAACTAAAGGAGGGGTCACAGGAGGAACCAAAGAAGGGGTCGTGGGAGAAGTTAAGCGAGGGGTTTCTGTAGAAACTAAAGGAGGGGTCACAGGAGGAACCAAAGAAGGGGTCGTGGGAGAAGTTAAGCGAGGGGTTTCTGTAGGAACTAAAGGAGGGGTTTTTGGAGGTGATTTTTTCAAATCAAGGGGAACTTGGAATTTTTTAGCAGGTTCAGCTGTTTTTTGAGGGGGCTTGTTTATTTTTTCCTTCTTAATAGCTAGAGGTTTTTTTTCTTCTTTTTTACAGCCAAAAATGCCAATAAGAAAAAAACAAGGGATTAAAATCAAGAAAAATCTATAGTCCTTCATATACCTTTGTTTCAGTGCCTATTCCTCCTATCTTAATCTCCATAAGGTATATCCCCCTTGAAAGCAAAGGATGCTCCACAATTACCCCTTTATCCTGTTTGGGAAAAACAAAAGGGGTAATAAATGGGACATCGTGGAGAATCTTTCCTCTATTATCTTTTATTAAAAGTGTTGCAGATGTTCCTTTTTCCAGGACATTACCCCCATTTTTAAGCAAAAATGAGAGTTTTTTTAAAGAAACGGGTTTTATATCTTCTATCTTAAGAAGTCTTTCCTCTGTCTTTTGGATAACAAGCTCAATATGTAATGTAAAATCTTCCCTCTTTCCATCTGATGTAATAGCCAATATAGAACCTGCGCCATACCTTCCCCCTTTTTCTTCCTTGGGAACAAACATTTTGTATCTTAATATACCAACCCCTTTGGGTTCAAGCCGAAGGGATGTAGGGAATATCTCTACAAAAGGCTTTATAGAGTAAGTTGTAGAAGATGCTAGGGGAAGAAGCTCAATATTTCCCTCCTTATAATCTATATCCCTCATACCAAGAGAAAATGATACAGGCACATTTTCTTTATTGGATATCTTGATTATCCCTGCCCTAAATCCACCCGGAGGAATATAAAGGGAAAGTAAGGCTGGCTCTATCTCCAATGAAACCCCCTCTTCTTTTTCTTCTAGTTCCAGAAAGACAATATTCCCCTTTTCTGCCTTTATCTTGCAAGATTTAACTACTTTATGTTTTTCTTTATATGGTATAAAAGCCTCAAGTTTATACTCCCCCTGCAGTAAAATATCATCCATTCTTGCCCTAAATATACGGGAGGAATTACGAAACAGGGTATATCTATTAGAGAGCAGAGGAAGTTTCTTTACCACACCCCCTCCTTTAGCCTTTATTGTAAGGCTTCCTGGCTTAGTAAGACAAGAATTGTTCCCTTTGTTCTCAACAACAACCAAAAACTCTCTTTCTTTTTTAAGAAATTCTATGTTGGACATAGAAACTCGCTCATAAAGTTTCTTTCCTACCTTCATATCTAAATAGATAGCAAGCCGAAGGCGAACAGCAACACCTGCTTGGTCTTTATCTAGCTCTAATTTTGGAGGAAGAGTCTCGCAGAATATTATGCCAGTATAACAACCATCAGCATCACGAGGAATAATCGCTTGGGCATGTATTTCTTTTGTTTCTTTCCCTTTTAATGTAAGTTTATCTTGAGAAAACTTTATCCATCTTGCACAGGAAAAACTTGCACTTCCAACAGGCAAATAGAGAATTTCACCTTCTGGTGTAAGATCTATGTCAGAAGTATAGAGCCTGCAGCTACAAGGAGCATTTAAAAGATTGGTTACACTAAATGAAAAACTTTTTATTGCTCCAGGATATACTTTTAATTCTATATCTGAATGAGAGAGTCTAAGTTTCACGGAAGAAAAAACAGGAAAAGAAAGGCACAAGAAAATTAAAACCTTTTTCATAAAATTATTTTATATTATACATTAAAAAAATACTCTTGACAAGATATTTTTCGCCACTAAAAAAACGCCTGATGACCCTACATGGTAACTACCCTCTATAAAATTGTCAATAAAATTGTCTAAGATTATGGGAGGTAAGTTAAACACACAAGAAGAGATGTTACTACCTGTCTCCTTAAGTATCTCTATAGGCGTTTTCCGCTCTTTATATCTATTCTTTCTCTTAAAGTTAAAGTAAAGTTCGTAAGCATAAGACTTCCCCATAAATTCGGCTAAATTTTCATAATCTTCTATATCGTAGAATTCATCCTCTATTATCTTATGAAAAGCCTCTACATCACTTCTAGCAAGTACATGCCCTCGGAGGTATCTGTGAATGCTTAACCTCAAACTCCTTAAGTACTCTCTTAAACGCACTCTCTCCCTTCTTCTTTTGAACACTCCCTATAAATTCTGACCCGTTGTCCGTCTGAACTATCACCTCCTCCATATCTACCCCATAAAGCTTAAGTTGAGAAAGTAAATATCTCGCAAATATGGCCGCATTAGTGGAATCTTTAGTCTCTCCATAAGCATGCCATTTACCTCCTGTCCTTACATCAAGTGCAGTAAATTCGTAGCGTGGTAGACCGAACCGTTTCATTTGAGACCAATACTTCTCTATATCCCAAAGATATTTTACATCTATCCCTATAAGCTGGAAAGGTTTCAATTGCTTTTTCACTTCTCTCAGGTCTCTTTGTTTCTTCCATTTTTTCTTCCTCTTCTTTATGAGTCCTGCTTGTCTTATTATCCTTGCTATAGTCTTTGTGGAGACAGATAGGTCATAGTGCATCTTCAATCTCTCAAGGCTCCCCTATAGCTGGGTGGGTCCTGCGTAGTTCAATTGCTCTTTTTTCTATCTCCTTGGGTGTTTTATGGGGTATATTTTTAGGTGCTCTTATTTGGGTCTTGAAGCCCTTTAAGGCCTTCCTCTACTTGTCCTTCTTGTCCATTTACGCACTGTTTGGGTGGTATTGTTATTTGCGAGCAGTATCTAATATTCCCCTCTCAAATGCAAGCTGTACCATCCTTATCCTTACATCGAATATATTGTTTAAACCCCGCATGATGTCATAATATACCATCTTACCCTCCTAGTTTAAAGTTCCACAAAATGACCTTGACAAGTAAAATAAATTTAATTATACTTGGTAATTAATGAAGATAAATTTAGGAGGCAAAAGATGAAGAAAGCATTTTTAGGGTTAATGGGAGCTGTTTTGTTTCATCCCGCCTTTGCTGAAGTTATCAATGTAGCTGCCTCATCAAATGGTGGATGGATTTCAGGAAGCGGAGGAAGCTTACATGGCGCTTCATTAAACACCATTATTGATGGGGTTTTTCGTCCAAGGTATATTTCGTGGATAAATGGCACAGTTTATTGGTATGGAACAGCAGATCCTTATATTGAAATCTCCTTCAATAACATATATCGGATTGAAAGTGCAATTGTCCAGGCAGATGATAACGATAGCTACACGCTTTTATATTGGAATTTAGATAATTTAAATTGGCAGACTGCTTGGGATGTTCCAAATTATGACCCATATGGATCTGGTATGCAGACACGCCCAAATCCAAGTAATAATTTAGAAAGATATATCCTTCCTTCACCAATAGTAACAAATAAAATAAGGATAAAAGCAGCGGAAGGGGATTATCACTATTCTGTTTCAGAGGTGCAAGCATATGGATCGAGAGCTATCTTTCCTGAGATCTCTGTTTCTCCGTTATCAGGTCCTGTTGGAACAAAGATAACCATTCAAGGTCAAAACTTTGCCACTCAAACCCAAGTTTCTATAGACTTTGGCGCACATCAAACCATCACAACAACCCTCTCAAGCGAAAAGGGCACATTCTCAACAACATTCATAGTTGATACTCAACCATCCTGCACAAAGGTAATTACAGCAAGGGATATATTAGATAATGTGGCTACAACTTGCTTTAAGATAACATCACGCATTATTTTAGTCTCTCCAATCTCTGGTTTTATTGGAAACATTGTTACTATTAGTGGAGTAGGCTTTGCAGAAAATTCTACGATTTTTATTGACTTCGGAACACATCAAACAATTGCATCAATGATAACATTACCTCATGGTACATTCGTAATAACATTTACCGTAGATACACAACCTCCTTGTACAAAAACTATTACTGCAAGAGACTTTAAAGAAATAGCAACTACTATTTTCAGACTCATCCCAGAGCCAAGAATA
>DNCM01000013.1 GCA_003498085.1 bacterium | reverse complement strand
TGATGAATTTAGGGCTAAAGCATATAGTTATCAACTATATTTCAACTACAAGAGAAAGAACAGATGGAAAGATAAGATGAGTCCCTATGACATCTTGATAAGAGATACCAAACCAATCAACCCCAGTATTCTAAATCTACCCCCACCTATCTTAGAAGATTTCTATAGCCTCTTTAGGAACGAGTACAGTATAGGGGGTGGTTACCTTGTGGGTAACGCAGTCAAAAGGTTTCAAAAATTTTCTTGACAAATTTAATTTAATTATGGTAGATTTAAAAACTGTGTTAATTTTTAAGGATAAATTTATGGAGGATAGCAAAAGGTGAAGCTATATCCAGACTTTGTGATACAGATTAAAGGAGAAAGTCATCAGGATATAAATTTGTGTTACCAGTGTAAAAAATGTACCAGTGGATGCCCAATTGCCTACACTATGGATTATACTCCTGCCCAAATTATCCATGCTATTCGCTTGGGTTTAAAAGAGCTTGTTTTAAATAGCAAAACTATATGGTTGTGTGCCAGTTGTGAAACCTGTACTACAAGATGCCCACAAGAAATAGATCTCGTTAAGGTAATGGATGTTTGTAAAAGTCTCGCCATTTGTTTACGTATAAAACCCAAAATCAAAGAGGTACCTATATTTTATAAGCTCGTTCTGACAAATATTCGTTTTTTAGGCAGAATGTATGAACTTGGTTTAATCGGGGCATTAAAACTTTGTACAGGAAATTTCATGCAGGATGTAAATTTAGGAATTACCATGTTTAAAAAAGGAAAGTTAAAGCTTTTACCTTCCTTTACCTTTAAGGGGGCTTTGACTGCCATGAATATATTTAATAAGGCAAAAAAGGTTAAATAAAATGAAGGAATACGCTTATTATCCAGGGTGCAGTTTACATTCAACAGGGAGAGAGTATGATGTTTCTTTAAAAAGTGTTTGCAAATTGCTCGATATTGAGTTTAGAGAGATTAAGGATTGGATTTGTTGTGGTTCAACCCCTGCTCACAATATATCAAAGATAGTTTCTATTGCCTTGTCCGTTAAAAATATAGAATTAGTAAAGAAAATGGGGGCTAAAGAGGTGGTTACTCCTTGCGTAGCTTGCTTTTCAAGGTTTAAAGCCGCAATCTATGACCTCCAGAATGAAGAAGGCTTAAAGGATAAATTGAAAAAGATAATGCCTTATTCTGATGATGAGATAAAGGTATTGCATCCTTTAGAGATATTTTCCCAAGATGAAATATTAACCAAAATCAACAATATAAAAAAGAAGGACCTTTCTGGATTAAAGGTGGTTTGTTATTATGGTTGCTTACTCACTAGACCCCCAAAGGTGACAAGGTTCGATGAGTGCGAATATCCACAAACTATGGATAAAATATTAGGTAGCGTGGGAATTGTTACCCTGGATTGGAGCTACAAAACAGATTGTTGTGGCGCATCTTTTTCATTAACCATTCCAGAAATAGTGATAAAATTATCGGCTGATATATTAAATGAAGCGAGATTAGTAGGGGCAGAAGCTATTGCTGTTGCTTGCCCTTTATGCCATATTAACTTGGATGGGCGACAGGCGGATATTAAAAAAGCATATCATAGAGATTATGAAATACCAATACTTTACTTTACCCAACTTGTGGGATTGAGTCTTGGTATCTTGAGTGATAAATTATTGTTAGATAAACATTTTGTAGATACAACCAGGTTATTGAGCGTAAATAAAGTGTAGGTTAATTTTTTATGGATAATAAACAAACTACAGGTTCAGTATTAGTGATTGGTGGAGGGATTGCTGGAATTCAAACTTCTCTTGATCTTGCCGAGTGTGGGTTCAAGGTCTATCTTGTAGAGAAAAGTCCTTCGATTGGTGGTCATATGCCCCAATTGGATAAGACCTTTCCCACTAATGACTGTGCTATGTGTATCTTGGCTCCAAAGCTGGTCGACTGCGGACGCCACCCCAACATTGAAATCATCACCCAGGCAGAGATTGAGGAGCTAAAAGGAGAGGCGGGCAATTTCACTGTCTCCATAAACAAGAAGCCTAGGTTTGTGGATTCATCAAAGTGTACCGGCTGTGGAATTTGTGTTGAGAATTGTCCGGTCCAGTATAAAACCTACCTTGAGCCAGAGGAGAAGGTCGAAATAAGACTTTCACCGGAGGATCTGGAAAAAGTGGGTAAGATAATAGACAAATACAGGAACAAGAAGGGTACCTTGGTCCCCATTCTTCATGAGATCAACGATGAATATAGATATTTACCTCCCGATGTCTTAAGGTATATCTCCAAGGAGTTGGACATTCCATTAAGTCTGATTTATCAGATTGCTACCTTCTACGATGCTTTCAGACTGACCAAGATGGGTCTTTATACCATCAAGATCTGCACTGGAACTGCTTGCTACATCAAGGGTGGAGATAGAGTTCTTGAAGCCTTTGAAGTGGAATTGAATATCAAGAAAGGAGAAACAACCGAGGATCAAAGATTCAGCTTAGAGACGGTTAACTGCCTTGGTTGTTGTGGTCAGGCTCCGGTATTGATGGTAGAGGAGGAAGTGTACGGTCATGTGACCCCAGCTAAGGTTAAAGGGGTACTTGAGAGATATCAGGAGAAATGATACTCTATGGAGATTATTCTGTAAATAAGGAGAAGAGAGAGTGCCTAAGATAAGACCAGAAGATTTAGACAGAATCAGCGAAGAGATGAGAAGGACTATCCTTCTGCGTCAAGGGGCTGGCCGGGTCAGGGTCATCGTCCATATGGATACCTGTGGTATTGCGGCTGGCGGCCGTTCGATTATGAAAGCATTGATGGAGGAGATAGAAGAAAGACAGATAAAAGATGTTCTACTTATAACTTCCGGCTGTGCTGGACTCTGCAACCGAGAACCTATGGTTACTGTGGAATTAGAGGATGAGCCACCAGTCAAGTATGTGGACTTGACTCCAGAGAAGATCAAACGCATATTTAAAGAGCATGTTATCAACGGTCAAGTGGTTATTGAATACACCTTGGCTATAGAGGCGAAAGGATAGGGTAAGATGGAAAGATACAGAACCCATGTTATGATCTGCACGGGAACAAATTGTATCTCTAATAAGGCATGGGAGATAAAGGAAGCCCTTGAGGCAGAGATTGCAAAGAGAGGCCTAGAGGATGAGATTCTGGTTGTTCCTACTGGCTGTGACGGTTTTTGCGCTGTTGGGCCAATTATAATTGTCCAACCCGAAGGAATATTCTATCAGAGTGTTAAAGTCAGTGATATTTCTCACTTAGTCGAGGAGCACTTCCTGAAAGGCAGACCAGTAAAGTCACTGATGTATGTTCCTCCGGGAGAAAAGGAACCCATTCCCAAGATGAAGGATATTGCCTTCTTTCAGGATCAGAGGCTGATTGCCCTTCGGAGTCGGGGGATGATAAATCCAGAAAGAATTGAAGAATATATCGGCCGGGACGGTTACAAGGCCTTAGCCAAGGTTCTAACCTCTATGACGCCAGAGGAGGTTATAGAGGAGGTAAAGGCTTCAGGTCTGCGAGGAAGGGGAGGCGCAGGTTTTCCTACTGGATTGAAATGGGAGTCGCGCAAAAGGGCAAAGGACTATCCAAAGTATGTAATCTGTAATGCCGATGAGGGCGATCCAGGTGCTTTTATGGATCGCTCGATCATTGAGGCTGACCCTCATTTAGTTATTGAGGGGATGGCGATTGGCGCCTATGCCATAGGTGCTTCTTATGGCTATGTCTATACAAGGGTTGAATATCCCCTGGCGATAAAGAGGATGGAGTGGGCCATCCAGCAGGCAAGAGAGCATGGTCTTTTGGGAGAGAATATCTTTGGAACTGAATTTAATTTTGATATAGAGATCTTTAAAGGGGCAGGTGCCTTTGTCTGTGGCGAAACAACTTCATTGGTTACCTCGATTGAGGGAAGGGCGCCTGAGCCAAGACAGAGACCACCCCGAACTGAATTATGGAATAAGCCAACCGTAATCAATAATGTGGAAACCTGGGCCAATGTTCCAGTAATAATCCTTGAGGGAGCAAAATGGTATAGCCAGATCGGTACAGAGACATCTAAAGGGACAAAGGTCTTCTCCCTGGCGGGAAAGATAAACAATGCTGGGTTGGTTGAGGTACCCATGGGTATTACACTTCGGGAGATGGTCTATAAGATTGGTGGTGGGATTCCAAATGGAAAGAGATTTAAAGCTGTCCAGACCGGTGGGCCATCTGGTGGGTGTATCCCAGAGAGCCTCCTTGATCTACCTGTAGATTATGAGCGTTTAACCGAAGCAGGAGCGATGATGGGTTCTGGAGGAATGGTCGTCATGGATGAGGACACCTGTATGGTCGATGTAGCTAGGTACTTTCTTGAATTTCTTAATAGTGAATCCTGTGGAAAATGTAGCTCATGTCGAGAAGGAATAAATGCCATGCTTGAAGTAGTCACCAATATATGTCAGGGAAAGGGTAGAGAAGGAGATATTGAGTTCTTAGAGGAGTTAGGGGCAGCGGTTATAGATGCCTCTCTATGTGGACTGGGTCAGTCAGCCCCAAACCCGGTGCTTTCTACTATCCGTTATTTCCGTGATGAATATGAGGCTCATATTCGAAAGAGACGATGTCCGGCTGGTGTTTGTAGAGAATTAATTCAGTACTCAATCAATCCTGAAATCTGTACTGGATGTTTACTCTGTGTTAAGATTTGTCCCAATGAGGCTATTGTCGGAGAAAAGAAAAAACCGCAGACTATAAATTTAGATAAATGCATCAAATGCGGAGCTTGTTATGAAACTTGTAAACTCAAGGCGGTAGTTATAACATGATCAACCTAACAATCAATGACCGAAAAGTAGAAGTAGAAGAGGGGGTGATGATCCTTGAGGCAATAAAGGCCTCGAGGATAGACATTCCTACCCTCTGTTACCATAA
>DNCM01000032.1 GCA_003498085.1 bacterium | reverse complement strand
GTTTTTTCAAAATATATAGGTTTATGGAGGATAGTCTTATCTTGGTTTAAAAGAAGAACAAACTCTTCGATTCCTCCTTTATAGTGAAAAACATCTTTTTTCTCTTCCCTTTCGTCAACTATCATTATCGAGACATCCTTGTTTAAAAATGCAAGCTCTCTTAATCTATGAGAGAGAATATCATACGAAAAAACAAAACTGCCAAATATCTCTTTGTCGGGAAAGAAGGCTATCTTTGTTCCATTTTTCTTCGTCTTTCCAATAATTTCAAGGGATGATGCCATATTTCCCTTTTTAAATGATTGTCTATATATTTGACCATTTCTCATCACCTCTGCAATTAGCCATTCTGATAATGCATTTACAACAGAAATACCAACACCATGAAGTCCGCCAGAGATTTTATAAGCACCAGAGTCGAACTTTCCACCTGCATGTAGTGTACACAAAACTATTTCAAGGGCTGGCCTTTTATAAATGGGATGTGGATCTACTGGAACACCCCTTCCATTGTCCTCTATTGTGATTGAATTGTCTTTGTGAATTGTGACATCTATCTTGTTGCAAAAACCAGCAAGGACTTCATCGATAGAATTATCGACAACTTCATATACCAAATGGTGGAGGCCCCTTTGTGCTGTATCACCTATATACATACTGGGTCTTTTCCTGACCCCTTCCAATCCTTCTAGTACTTGAATCTTTTCAGCAGTATATTTCATAAGATATAATAATACTATCTTATACGAGAAAATTCAATTCCTTTCTCTACATAGAGAAAGGAGGTTTTTTGAGTAGGCATCATCTGGCTCTTTCTTTAAAACAAACTCAAATTCTCTGATCGCCTCTTTATATTTTCCTTGAGTGTAATAGATCGAACCAAGATTTCTGTGTGCAATAGTATTCTCTGGGTCTGCTTCTATCATAAGATGACAAATTTCTTCAATTTTATCCATTCTCCCCATATCCTTGTAAATATTTCCAAGACTTGTAAATATCTCCATAATCCTTGGATATTTAGGTGAGAATTTGTAAATATTCACAAGAACCCTTGTTGCAGAATCGAACTTTTTATAAAATATATATGCCTCTGCTATTTTGTGTAGGTTTTCCAATGATATAGAATTATATGGTTCAATCTTTAGGCCTTCTGTGAAATACTTTTCTGCTTCTTCATAGCTTCCATCTCTTCCATATAAGACACCGATATTGTTATGTGCACCAACATAGAATGGATTATAAAATATTGCATTCTTGTATGAAGCAATGGTTAATTCCCTCATATCTTCTCCCGTTAGTTCCTGTTTAAAATCATAGGCAAGGCCAAGGGTGTTATGATTATTTGCATCTTGTGGAAATAGCTTTATCGTCTTTTTTATCCTTGAAATTACCCACTCAAGGTAAGCGACATCTCTCTTTGTCTTTGCCTCCCCAAGGAGAAATCTCATAAGCTCACCTTGATACCAATCAACAGTTGGATTAAGCTTAATTGCCTTTTCAAACCATTTTATTTTATCTAGGCCTTCTTTTTTTATAGCAGTTTTATGATAAATATCTGCGTAGTATGGGCAAATACTTGCAAGTAATAAGATCGATAAGATAATTATTGAACCCATAAACAAATAAAACCTTTTTGGGGAAGTTTGTTGTCTTTGTTGTTTGTTTGTTGAAATGTAGGCAATTGGTGACATTGCCAAAATGGCAATAATAATTGACAGAATCATATACCAGCCATGAAAGGAAAGAAGCAAGGCAAATAGGGAGATAATGATTGAGGTAATAGATAAAATAGGATGCCAACCAGGGATTTTTTCTTTTGATTTTGCATCAAGAAGAAAGACGCAACCTGTACCCATAACAGTCCACATGGTTGTGAATACAGGAGTAACTCCAAATGAAAATAGTGTTTGAAGGTAGTAAGAAAGCAAGCCGCAAGCGATACCAATAAGCAAAAGCCCATTTTCTTTTGAAGATATACCTTTTTTTATGCAAAGAATAAGAAGATAGATAATAAGCCAGAGATATATGATTAACCCAGGTATCCCCCTTGTTACTGCAATATCTAAAAACTCATTATGTGCTGAATCTGCTTTTGCATCACCTTCAATCCTATAGACACCAATCGACCTATATTTAAGATATAAAGCGCCGAGGCAATCGAGTCCAACACCAAAAACAGGAAATGCTTTTATCATATTCAAAACATCCTTCCAGATATATAATCTTACCCCAGCAGAACCTTCAAATCCATATGATGATGCCTTATATGCAATCTCTGATGGCTGTTCTGCATGCTCCTTTCCTGTAAATGTTGTAATGAACCTTGAAACAGCAGATGTTTCTTCTTTTACTAGGTTAAAATAAATACCTGGAATAATAAAAATAAGGAGAATCATTAATGTTTTCTTTGTGAAAAGAATGCCAATCTTTAAGATGAGGAATAAAAAAAGAAGTCCTCCAAAGGACAATCCAACATAGCAAGCCCTGCTGTTGTTTAAGAAAAATCCAAGACAGATAAAAAAGAAGGAAATGCCGTAAATAGCGATATCCAGTTTCTTTACAGACGAAAGACACCTGGCGAGTGCAATAGGAAGAAGGGTAACAATATACCCTCCAAAGAACACAGGATTACCAAATGAAGAGCTTACTCTATTTGGATTTCCAGCCGCACCACTCCATGAAAATGGATCAAGTTCAATGTGTTGAATTACCCCATATAATGAACATGCTACACCTGTGAAAAGTAAAACATCGATTACCCATAGAATAGAATTTCTATCGAATAGGTTTATCACTGTAAAAAACAAGATAAGATAGCAGATTAAAGAAGTAAACCCTTCATAATGTCTATAATAGCCAAAGATTGAAATAATTTTATTTTGTGAAAAAATAACAGCGATAAGAGAGATAAGGAAAAAACAAATGATAGGGTATTTTAGTGGACCAAACACTATCTTTTTTTCATTTTTTGAGAATATAAGCCTTATTGCCCAGCCAAAGAGGATAATTGTGCAAATTATATACATAGAAGAAACCTTTGACACATCAAAGACATTATGAACGCGGAGGTCAAAATAAAGTGGAATAAAAAAACAAGCACAGAGTAATCCAGATTTTATAATGATTTCAGAAATAAAAATTATGTTTTTCATCTTATCCCCATCGCAAAAAGCATATTTTTTGCATATGTATTGTTTGGCTCTTGTTGTAATATTATTCTACACTCCATAACTGCTTCTTGCCAATTTTTCTTGGTATAATAAAGGGTTGCTAAATTTTTTCTTGTATTTATGTCATTTGGATCTATTTTTAGAATCTCCTTGCATTGCTCTATACACTCATCCAACACCCCTTTGTTATAGTAAATAAGAGATAACCTTGTTCGGACATCCTTAATATTTGAATAATTTGGAAAATTTTTAATAATCTTTTCCCATACCTTTTTTGCCTCTTCACTGTTTCCTATATCCATATATAAATAACCTAATGTCTCAAGGAATTCTGGATTTTCTGGCCTTAGGTTGATAGCATATTCTAAAGATTTTTTTGCCTCGTCTATTTTACCTATATCTTTAAGGATAACTCCAATATAATGGTGGCTTGGTGCATACAGCGGATCTATTTCAAAGACCTTTCTATAACATGCCATTGCCCTTTCCACTGCACCATCTCCACCTCTAAGATAATAACCTGTCCCTAATGAATGCCATAGAGATGGGGATGATGGTGTGTAGGTTAATGCTTGCCTTAAAAACTTACATCCTTCATCTATTTCATCCCTTCCCCTTACAAGGAGCATCTTTGTTAGTGGATAGTAATAGCTATTTTCAAATGGATACCAAAATAAAGAATTTTTGTAGTACTTAATCGCCAAATCAGACATATTTGATTCTTCGTAAACCCTTCCCTTTCTGTGTTCAATATCCCCTATGAAATATGGAATAAGGAGTAAAACAACAATTGTAGGAAGAAGAACAAGGGGTATTCCAAAAAAAAGCTTTGCTTTTTTATTTTCAATGGTTACTATCTTTTCTCGGGATGTCAATCCTCCCAAAATGCCGATCATAACCCAGGACAGAGATGTTATTGTTGTTGCACCAAAGGAAAATTCATTTTGAATAAGATATGCAGCCTGAAGGCCAATTATTCCGATAAGTACAAATCTTTCCTTTGAAAAGCTTAAGTTTTTTATCCCAATCCAAAACAAAAAAGAAAATAGTAAGATATAGACAATAAGTCCGGCTATCCCAAAATTAAGAGCTGTATCTAAAATTTCATTATGTGCCCTGTTTGTCCCAAGATGCTCTGAAAATGTCCGAACATAAGCAATATCCCTATATCTCGGAAATACATAGCCTAGTGTTTCTGGACCAATACCGAGGATTGGATAATCTTTTACAATCCTAGCACATGCCCTCCACATCATAATCCTAACAGCCGCAGATGAGGAAAATATCTCTGCGGCTTCATCCCTTACATCTTGAACTACTTCTAGCTTTTCTTCCTGCTTTTTTTCTTTCTTTATATCAATCGTTGTAAAGAACCTTCCTGCAATTGATGACGGAGAAAGCGAAAAGATAATAGTAAGAAGAAAAGATCCAATGAAAACTGCAAAAATACCTTTTTTTGGAAAGAGCTTGTTAACAAAGATAAGTGGACCAAAAAACAAAAGGCCGATAAAAATTCCACCAAGGAATAATGCCGGATATCCTACTGGATTGAGAAAATAGATGACGAAGATAAAAACACCTACAAAGGCAATGGATATTATTCCATATAAGGCAAAAGAAAGTTTTAGTCCCAAAATAAACAAGGAAAATAAAAACATACTACCACCAAAACCAATGAATGTTGCCCTTGTATTGGCAAAAAGAAGGAGCATATATGTATAAAGAAAAGATAGGATATAAATAAACCTTTTTTTCTCATTCTCCTCTCTGAGGCATAGAGCAAGATTCAATGGAAGGATCATAGAAAGCCATGCTGCATAAAATACGGGATTTCCAAATGTTGAATGAACCCTTGTCCAGACACCTCCTGACCAATCATACGGGTCAAGGCCAAGTCTTTGGGCTATTCCATAGATACCTGCAGAGAAGTTTGAAAGTAGGATGGTATCAAAGACAAAAGATAAGACCCTTTTGCTTCTTGATAAAATATATGAGATATAAAAAAGGATAATATATCCAGATATAGTAAGAAGCCCTTGAAGCCTGTTATACTCTCCTACTAGACTTATTCTTGGGTATTGAGAGAATATCGTTGCAAGGATTGCTATCCAAAAGAAACCAATAGCAGGAAACCCAATTGGACTTGAAATTAAATAAAGCCTTTTTTCTTTAAGGAAATTATATGACCAAAGACAGAGGATTATAGAAAGAAGCCCCCAAAGGACACCTATTTTTGTAAGGTCAACAGAGTTTACGGGAACAAGGAAAATAAGGGGAACTATAAACAAAATAAGAAGATATGAGACAACGATTATCTTCTCAATACTCTTTTTATTTCCTTTTTTCATAATAACTTCATAATATAATGGACATTTATTTTTGATGCACCCATTAAGGATTGTGCAGTATTTTTTGCTTTTTCTCCAATTTTTCTTTTTATATCTTCATTTTTAATTAGATATAAAATCTTTTCATAAAGCATTTTTTCATCAGAAACCATAAAACCTCCATTATCATTTAGTTTTTCTGCAAAATCCGAAAAATTACTGGTATATTTTCCAAATAACACAGGAACACCAAAGACTGCAGGTTCTACTAGATTATGGCATCCATATGGAAAAAGTGAGCCACCAACAAATGCAATGGATGCAATCTTATAGAAAGACTTAAGTTCGCCAATTGTATCCAAAAGAAGAATTGAACGAGATGGAACAGATGATGTTAAACTTCTTCTTATCATATTTGGTTCCTTTTTTAGGATTATAGAAACTCTCTTAAGATGCCTTGGGGCAATAACTGTAGTAAGGTCATTTATCTCTTCATGAAGCCTTCTTGATAACCTTAAAACAATATCTTCCTCCTTCTCTCTAATACTTCCAAAGACTATTATTTTTTTATCATCAAATTTTATAGATGGAAGGGGAATGTCATCATTAAGCCAGTCAAACTTTGTATTTCCAGAAATAATTATTTCCTTTGCCCCTAATTGTGAAAGCCTTTCTGCATCTTGCTCTGTTTGGGCAAGGACAAGGTCAAAGGAGGAGACTACTTTTTTCATTAAACTGCCAAACATCAAATACCTCTTTTTGCTTTTTTCAGTAAGCCTTCCATTTATAAGAACAAGTTTAATTTCCTGTTTTTTTGCCTCTTTTATTAGATTTGGCCAAAGCTCTGTTTCAGAGATTATAAGAAGGCTTGGTGAAATTTTCTTTAATACCCTGTTTACAATAAAGCTAAAATCAATGGGGAGGTATAGGACGCTTAAATTCCATTCCTTTGCTAAGTTATATCCTGCCTTTGTCATTGTAGAAACAACAACAGGAATATTTCTCAATTGGTCAATGAATGGTTTAATTCCCATGATTTCCCCAACAGATGCACAGTGTATCCAAATTTTAGGATTAATCTTTGGAAGGAAAAAACCAAACCTCTGAAGAATAATCGGGTCCATTGTTTATTTTTTTAGGTAGGCTATTGACCAAAATGTAACTATTGTCAAATATTCTATTGGTTGTACTCTATCTATTAGAGTTGTATCCATAAGCTCTATGAAAAGCTTACTACACAAAGTCTTTTTATGTCAACTTTTTAAGACAGGATGTCACAAATTTCCCAACTTCTGTCAAATCTGATATAAGCACTATAATTATGGGTATTAAAGAACAATCAACCAATACTTTCCTATTGTAATCTATGTTAGCATCTAGTTCTTAAGCTTTTGGAAGAACTTAAAGGTCGTAAGCAGCCTTGAT